>CAYGST010000214.1:0-7860 GCA_964352415.1 uncultured Planctomycetaceae bacterium
GTGCAGGCGTGCTGGGCCGAGGTGCAGCGACCGGCGAGTCCGTAGAACGCGCTGTTCGCGAACTTCAGGACCTTCGTGAGGATGGGCGCGTCCCGTTCGACGACCTCGCCGATCTCGCGCGTGCCGACCTGCGGGTCGTTGACCAGACGCTGAATCTCCAGAACCACGTCGGGCAGGGTCGGGATGGAGTACTCGCTCGGAAGCAGCTCGCGGATCTTGGCGGTGGACATGGCGTGTTCGGTGGGGGGACTCGCGCCGCGCCCGGGGGCGGGAGCGACGACGGTCCGGTATCGGTCCGGGCTCGGGCGCGGGTGGAGCCGGACCCTGGAAAAGGGCCTTCGCGGGGCCGTGAAGGCGCTCCAGAGGGGGAAGGAACGAGCTGGGGGGCCCTGGGCCGTCTCAGCGGCGGCCTGTCGGGCCGGGTCGGGAGAGGATCCCAGCCAACACCGTAGGCTCGCGCCCTTGCGCACCGCCCTCCTGACCGCCTTCACCCTGCTGGCCTTCGCCGCGAACTCGCTCCTGTGCCGGGCGGCGCTCGGAGAGGGGCGCATCGATCCGACGTCCTTCACGACCGTGCGGCTGGTCAGCGGTGCCCTGGCGCTCGTGCTCTTCGCGCGGGTGTTCGGGGAGCGGCGTGAGCCGGGTGAAGCGCGCGGCTCCGAGGGCACGTGGACGTCGGGCGTGGTGCTGTTCGTCTACGCGATCGCGTTCTCGCTCGCCTACGTGACTCTGAGCACCGGGGCCGGCGCGCTGATCCTCTTCGGCGTCGTGCAGGTGACGATGATCGGGGCGGCGCTGCGCGGAGGCGAGCGGCTCGGCGTCGCGCAGTGGCTCGGACTGCTCGCCGCGATCGGCGGGCTGGTTCACCTCGTGTCGCCTGGGCTCGAGGCGCCCGACCCGCTCGGCGCGCTGCTGATGACGGCGTCCGGCGTCGCGTGGGGGCTCTACTCGCTGCGTGGCCGCGGCGCGCGCGCGCCGGTGCGCGGAACGGCGGGGAACTTCGTGCGCTCGCTGCCGCTGACCGCGGCCGCGAGCGTCGCCGCGCTCTCGTTCGCGCACCTCGAGCCCGCGGGCGTCGCGCTCGCGGCGACGTCGGGCGTCGTCACGTCAGGGCTCGGCTACGCGCTCTGGTACCGCGCGCTGCGCGGGCTCACGACGACCCAGGCCTCGGTCGTGCAGCTGCTCGTGCCCGTGCTCGCGGCCGGCGCTGGCGTCGCGTTCCTGTCCGAGCCGCTCTCCACGCGCCTCGTGACCGCCAGCGGGCTGATCCTCGGGGGCGTGGCGGTCGTGGTGCTCGCGCGCGGCCGCGCCCGCTCCTGAACGGCCTGCGCGCAGGACGCGGCCGCCGGGCGTCGCAGCGTTGCGGATCCGGGCTCGGGCGCTCAGACTCCCTCGATCGCGGCGCCACCCGCGCGCGCGTCGCCACGTCCCCCGAACCTCCACCTGCTGCCCGCCATGCCCGAGTCCGAAGACGCTCAGAGCCTCCTCTACTTCCTCCTCATCGGCGGCGTGGCCGGCTGGCTGGCCGGGCAGGTCATGAAGGGCGGCGGCTTCGGCCTGATCGGCAACATCGTGATCGGCGTGCTCGGTGCGGTCGTCGGCGGCTACGTCTTCGGGCTGCTCGAGATCACGCCCAAGGGGGAGCTGATGGGACCGCTGATCACCGCCTTCGTCGGCGCGGTCGTGCTCGTGTTCGCCGTCGGGTTGATCAAGAAGAAGTGAGCGGCGGGGCTGGCCGCGCAGCGCCACTGTGCGAGTTCCGCGCGCGCTTCCCTTGACGGTGGCGCGCGCGGCTCCAGACTCTGGGCCCCGCATCCCCAGCCAGGCCAGCACAGATGACCCACGGAGCCCACGAGCACGAGAACGACCCCCGCAACGCCGAGGTCCTCGTCGATGTCAACGGCGAGCTCGTCCCCAAGCCGCAGGCGACCGTCTCGGTCCTCGACAGCGGCTTCATCCTCGGTGACGGCATCTGGGAGGGCATGCGCCTGCACGAGGGCAGCGTCGCGTTCCTGGACCGCCACCTGAAGCGGCTGTGGGACGCGTCGCGCGCGATCGACCTCGACCTCGGCATGACGAAGGACGAGCTGACGGCGCGCATCGCGCGCGTCCTGAACGCGAACGACATGCACGACCACGTGCACCTGCGGCTGATGGTGTCGCGCGGCGTCAAGCTGACGCCGTACCAGGACCCGCGCGCGACCGTCACCGGGCCGACCGTCGTGATCCTGCCCGAGTACAAGGACCCGAGCCCCGAGGTCTACACGCGCGGCATCAAGCTCTTCACGGTGCACGTGCGCCGCGGCCGCCCCGACGTGCAGGACCCGCGGCTCAACACGCACTCGAAGCACAACTGCATCCAGGCCTGCATCCAGGCGGCCAAGGCCGGCGCGGACGAGGGCTTGATGCTCGACCCGCAGGGCTTCGTCGCGACCTGCAACTCGACGCACTTCTTCATCGTACGCGGCGGCGAGGTGTGGACGTCGACGGGCAACTACTGCCTCGACGGGATCACGCGCGGCATGGTGCTCGAGGTCGCGCGCGACGCGGGCATCCCGGTGCGCGAGTGCAACTTCAGCCTCTCGGACGTCTACGGCGCCGAGGAGGCCTTCGTCACCGGCACCTTCGCCGGGCTCGTCTCGGTCGGCGACATCGACGGCCGCCTGTTCGAGGGCCCGTGGCCCGGACCGATGGTGAAGCGGCTGCGCGAGCTGTACCTCGCGCGCGTCGCCGCCGAGCCCAAGCTGCCCGGTCTCACGACCTCCGCCTGAACCCCGAGCGTCACAACCTGCAACGATGACCAACGTCACCCGCATCGCGATGTGGTCCGGCCCGCGCAACATCTCGACGGCGATGATGCGCGCCTTCGAGAACCGCGCCGACTCCATCGTCGTCGACGAGCCGTTCTACGCCTACTTCCTGAAGGAGTCCGGCCTCGAGCACCCGGTCGCCGCGGAGATCCTCGCCAGCCAGCCGAACGACTGGAGCGACGTCGCCGCGGACATGACGGGCCCGGTGCCGGACGGCGTGACGGTCTTCTACCAGAAGCAGATGGCGCACCACCTCTTGCCGGGGATGGGGCGCGAGTGGATGCGCGAGCTGCAGCACGCCTTCCTGATCCGCGAACCGCGCGCGATGCTCTCGAGCTACAACAAGAAGCGCGAGGCGGCGACGCTGACCGACCTCGGCTTCCCGCAGCAGGTCGAGCTGTACGAGTGGCTGGTCGAGAACACGGACCAGGCGCCGCCGATCATCGACTCGCGCCAGGTCCTGGAGGACCCGCGCGGCGTGCTGTCGGCGCTCTGCGACGCGCTCGGCGTCCCGTTCGACGACGCGATGCTGAGCTGGCCCCCGGGCAAGCGCGACTCCGACGGCGTCTGGGCCGACCACTGGTACGACGCCGTCGTGACCTCGACGGGCTTCCAGCCGTACCAGGCGAAGGCGATCGAACTGACCGACGAGCTCGAGGCCGTCGCGGCCGAGGCGAAGCCGTACTACGACGCGCTCTTCGCGAAGCGCCTGGGGGCCTGAGGCGGCGCGGCGGCCGGGGACGACCCGTTTCGAGCCTCGGCGGCTTCCTCTCCGCGCCACTGGGGGGCGATACTCCACTTGCGATGGAGCGTTCGACCCGAACCTGCCTGGCGCAGTCGCTGGGCTGTCTGCTGCTCTTCGTGGGTGTCATCGCGGCGGTCTTGACCGGGTTGGGGTTCTACCTGCTCGCGGATGATTGGTGGGAGGAGGAGTGGGAGCGGCACGCCGGCTGTCTCGCCACCCTCGGAGACGTCGACGGCGACGGGCTGGCGGACGTCTGCCTCTCGGATCCCTCGGCCGGCAGGGTGCTCCTGGTCTCGACGGCCGCGGACGCGCCGCTGTGGTCGTGCGAGGACGTCGAGGGCTTCGGCTACAGCCTGCTGCGGATCCCCGACCAGGACGGCGACGGCGTCGCCGACGTCTTGGTCGGGTCACCGGCGGCCTCCGAGGTCGTGGTGCTGTCGGGCGCGAGCGGAGAGGTCGCCCAGCGCATTCGCTCGCCGCGCGCGGACTCGCGCTTCGGCTACACGCTGGCGATGGGCGGGGACGCCGGGGAGATCTACGTCGGGGCGCCCGGCTGGCCCGGGGAGGATGGAACTCCGGACAGCATCGTTCACGTCTCCCTGGCGGGCGACGGGACGCTTGTGCGGGAGCTCGTCTTGACAGGTGTAGACGACGTCTACTCGCTTGCGCGTCGCGGACTCGCCTGCCTCCCCGGGGGCGGGACGCCCGCGAACACGCTCATCGCCGGGGCCACCTGGAGCGTGGTCGCCATCGATCTCGAGCCGCTGCTTCCCGAGTGCAGAGTGCTGCCGGGGATTCCGAGCGTGACCTGGCCCCACGACCTCTGGACGGCGGGGCCGGCGCTCCACGAACGCCTGGGCTGGGACTTCGTGATCTGCAAGAGCGGCGCCATCCTCGCGGTGATGGGCGAGGACGTTCAGGTGATCGTCGGACGCTCCGCGGACACGGTCCGGAAGCCGGGCGAGACCGCGGACTTCGCCCTGTACGAGAGTCGCTTCGGCTGGCGCGCGGCGTTCGCGGGAGCCGGCAGCGAGGACGGGCTCCTGTTCGTTGCCGCGCCCGGGCCGTCCCGGAGGGTCGTCAAGCTCTTCGGGGTCGGCGAGACCCGATTCGAGCGAGCCACGGACGCCAAGCCGATCCTCGAGCATGGCGCGGTGTTCGCGTTCCGCGACGCCGGCGCGGAGGACGGACCGGAGGTCGCGTGGATGACCGAAGGCGCGGTCGAGGGCGGCTGGTTCGGGATCGACCTCGCCGTGATCGACGACCGCGACGGCGACGGACTGGAGGACGTCGCCGTCCTATCGCACGGAAGCCGCGGGAACGACGCCGGGACCCGGCTGTCGGTGCTCTCCGCGCGCGCGGGCGAGGTCCTGTGGACCCGCATCGTGACGGACGAGTAGGCGCTCGCGGGCGGTGCTTCGCGCTTCCGGGGGTCGTGGCGCCGCTCGAGGCAGAAACCCGGACCGCCGCCGGAACCCTCCCGAGCGCGGCTGTTGAACGGCCGGTCCACCCAGCCCGAACGACGCCCCATGCCGAACCCCAGCCCCTTCCTCTCGCCCTCCCGACCCAGCAACGATTCGCGCGAGGAGTCCGGGCGCTCGCTTGCCGAGCTGATCGACGGCGCGGCGGTCGCGGTCGTCGGGCTCGTGCTGCGCTGGATCGAGCAGGCGGAGGGCAGTGAGCGCGAGCGCGTTCGCTGAGGTCGGCCGCGGCGTCAGGCCGCTGCCCCGCTCCGTCTACAGGACGTAGAGCGAGACGTAGACCATCACGCCCGTCACCGAGACGTACATCCAGAGCGGGAAGGTCCACTTGGCCCAGCGCTTGTGATCGTCCCAGCGTTCCTTGTGGGCGAGCCAGAAGGTGCGCAGCACCATCGGCAGGTTGACGATGGCGCCGAGGACGTGGGTGAGCAGCAGGACGTAGTAGGCGATCTTCGCCGTGCCCTCGCCGTCGAACTTCACCGGGCCGCCCTGGGCCGGCACGACGACGAAGTGGTAGTAGAGGTAGCTCGTCAGGAACGCGGCGCTGACGAGGAACGCGAGCTTCATCAGGTGCTCGTGCTGCTTCTTGCGACCGGCCTTGATCGCGAGGAAGCCGGCCATGAGCAGCACGGCGGCGGTGCTGTTGAAGATCGCGTTGAGCGTAGGCAGGAACGAGACCGGCTGCGCGCCGCCGGCGAGGTAGCGCACGCGCTCGACGGCGGCCATGGTCCCCTCGGCGGTCAGGCCGTCGTAGTAGCCGCGGATCAGGCCCTCGCCGTCGACGACCGCGAGGCGCGAGCTGTGCGCGAAGGCCATGCCCGGATCCTCGCCCTCCATGCGCGCGACGTTGAGCTTGAAGCTGCCGAGCACGAGCGCGTGGATCATGCCCTCGCTGCCCGTCACGAACAGCCAGTCCTCGGAGTCGCCGCCCTCGAAGTGCGTGGCGTACTCGCTCAGAACCTCCGGCGTGTCGTGCTCGGGGTCGACGGAGAACGCGACGACCTTCGCGTCCGTGCCCTCGAGCGCCAGCGTCGCGCGGCTGAGCTCCTGGGTCAGCGCGGGGCAGATCGTCGAGCAGCGCGTGAAGATGAAGCCGGCGAGCCACGGCTCGCCGAGCAGCGACTGCTTCGTGACCTCGGCGCCGCGGCGCTCGGTGAACGAGAAGTCGCGCACCTCGCCGAAGGTCTCGGGCGAGCTGGCGGGGACGTCCAGGTTGCCGTCACCCATTTCCTGCTCGACCGTGCAGCCGGCGAACAGAGCGAGGAACGGCAGGAGCAGCGCGAGGAGCTTGGCGCGGGTCATAGCAGCGGGCCTTCGCCGAGGTAGCGGTCCACGAAGATCAACGTGAACAGGACGGGGAGGTAGACGAGGGAGTAGTGGAACAGGGCGCGCGCGCGGCGCTCGTCCTGGACGAGCGCGAAGCGCACCGAGTAGGCGGTGTAGACGAGCCCGATCAGGACCGCGCCGACGAGGTAGATCATCCCGACGTCGCCGAGCAGCGCGGGCAGGATCGAGATTGGGATCAGCACGACGCTGTGCGCCATGGCCTGGATGCCGGCCGCGCGCTCGCCGCCCTCGAGGACGGGCACCATGCGCATGCCGGCGCGGCGGTAGTCCTCGCGGTGGATCCACGCGATCGCCATGAAGTGCGGGAACTGCCAGGCGAAGACGATCAGGAACAGCGAGATGCCCCAGGTCCACAGGTTGCCGGTCATCGCCGCGAAGCCGATCGCGACGGGCGCAGCGCCCGGGAAGGCGCCGACGAGCGTGTTGAGCGCGCTGACGCGCTTGAGCGGCGTGTAGACGGCGACGTAGAGGAACAGCGAGCTGAGCGCGAGGAACGACGACAGCAGGTTGAAGCGGAACGCGAGGCCGAGCACGGCCGCGAAGCCGAGCACCGCCGAGGCCACGACGGCGTCGCGCACGCTGATGCGCCCGGTGAGCAGCGGCCTGCGCCGCGTGCGCTCCATGCGCCGGTCGGTCTCCTGCTCGATGACCTGGTTGAGCGCGCAGCCGCTGGCCGCCGTGCACGCAATCCAGAACGAGGCCTCGATGGCGTCGAGCAGTCCGCGTCCCTGGCCCATGCCGAGCCACGCGCCGAGGAAGGCGCCGAACACGGCGAGCGAGGCGAGGCGCAGCTTGAACAGGACGGCCCAGTCGGCGGCGCGCTGCCACGCGCCGCCCGGCGCGATGGGCTCCTCCGGCAGCGCGAGGTCGTGCAGGTCGGCGAGGGCGGTCTCGCGCGTCACGTCGGCGGTCGAGCTCGCGCCTTGCGCGTGGCGCTCCGGCGCGGGCGCCGCGGTGGCCCCGGCGGGCGCGCCGGCGCCCTGTGTCGGTTCTTCGCTCACGCGGCGCCTTCCAGGCCGGCGCCGGTCGTCGCGGGGACGGAGGCGGTCTCGGCGGCGAGGCTGCGGCGGCACCACATCGCGCCCGTCGCGAGCCGCGCGAGCACGAGCGCGCCGAACAGGACGTGCAGCGTCGGGTAGAAGGAGTCGTACACGTCCGGCGTGCCGGCGCCCGCGACCATGACGATCACCCAGAACGTGGCGACGCCGATCAGGAGCTGAATCCCGAGCACGATGTGCAGCTGCAGCGCAACGGTGCGCAGCTTGCGCTTGGCCGGGTCCGCGAGCCCGACCGCCTTGAGCTTCGCCGCGAGCGAGAACACGAGCACGGCGGCGCCCGCGATGAGCAGGAGGTGCACGCCGAGCGCAGCGTGCGAGAACGAGTGGCGCAGCCAGCAGCCCGAGAAGATCGCGATGTAGGTCACCACCGTCGTCAGGCGGGCGCGCGCCGCGAGCCGCTCGGCCTCGACGCTCGTGTC
>CAYGST010000215.1:0-7794 GCA_964352415.1 uncultured Planctomycetaceae bacterium
TCTGGCCGGCGAGCATCGCCGCCGTCGGCGCGCTGCGAGAGAGCTTCCTCTTGCGGATGCTCGAGAAGGTCGAGCTCTTCCTCTACCGGCGCGCGGCGCGCATCGTCACGGTGACGCACGCCTTTCGGGACGACCTGATCCGGCGCGGGACTCCGCCCGAGAAGATCGCCGTCGTCACCAACGGCGTCGACCTGGAGCGCTACGCGCCGCGTGACCGCGACGAGGCGCTCGCGCGCGAACTCGACGTCCAGGGACGCTTCGTCGTCGGCTATCTCGGGACCCACGGCATGGCCCACGCCCTCGAGAACGTCCTCGCCGCGGCCGAGCGGCTGCGCGACCTGCCCGAAGTGCTCTTCCTGTTCGTCGGCAGCGGCGCGGCGAAGGAGCGCCTCGTCGAGGAGGCCGCCCGCCGCGGACTGACGAACGTGCGCTTCCACGAACCGCAGCCGAAGGAGCGCATGCCCGCGCTGTGGAGCGTCTGCGACGCCGTGCTCGTGCACCTCAAGGATTCGCCGGTCTTCGCGACCGTCATCCCGAGCAAGCTGTTCGAGGCGATGGGCGCCGGGCGCCCCGTCCTCTTCGCCGGGCCCGACGGCGAGGCGCCGGAGATCGTGCGCGCGACGGGCTGCGGCCTGTGGGTCCCGCCCGAGGAGCCCGAGGCGCTCGCCGAGGCCGTGCGCGAGCTCGCAACGAACACGAAGCGCCGGGAAGCGCTGGCGCGCGCCAGCGCCGCGGCCGCCGAGCGCTACAGCCGCGAGCACCTCGCGCAGCACATGCTGACGGAGCTCGGCGTGGCGACCGGCATCGAAGCTCCTCGCCGCGAACTCGACCCGCACGCGGACCAGACCGAGCCGGCCGAGGGCGGCAACCGCGCCGCCTGACGCTACTCGCCCTCCGTCTGCGGCGCGGGGTGGCTCTGCCACAGCACCTGGATGATCTTCCAGGAGCCGTCCACGTTCTCGAGGTGCATGTGGTCGACGCCCCAGTCGGCGCTCAGCCAGGCGCTGGCCGTCTTGTCCATCACCGAGTTGACGCGGACCTCGTACTTCAGGCCCTCGCGCTTCCCGTCGGCGTTCCACCACCCGGCGAGGTCCACGAGCGACTCGTAGCTCATCAGCGTCGGCGTGCCGTAATCGGCGTTCTCCGGAGCGCGGTAGTATCCGCGCTTGTCGAGCGACGGGTGCAGGCTGCGCACCATGCGCTCCGGCTGGGCCTGGTAGATGGCCTCGACGTAGTCCTTCACGGCGGCCTCGACGGCGACCTCGGCCTCGCTCGGCTCGTGGTGATCGAGGACGAAGGGAGTGGCGGCGAGCACGGGGGCGAGGGCGAGGGAGAGGAGGCGCTTCATCGGAGTTCGGGCAGGGGTTCGCGGCGTGCGCGCGCGCCGCAGGCCGGCGGTGCGCGTCGAAGCGCAGAGGCTACCGGCTAAGCCGCCAACCGGCAGCCCGGAACACAGCTCGAACGCGCGAGGCGCGCCGCGCGGCTCAGGCGGCCGCGTCGAGACCGAACTCGTCGATCGCGTGCCCGCGCAGCAGCGCGACGATGCGCTCGCAGGCGCGCCCATCGCCATACGGGTTCAAGGCGCGCTCCATGCGCCGGGCCGGCTCGCCGCCGCCCAGCAGCTCCTCGGCCGCGTCGACGATTCTGCGCGGATCCGTGCCGACCAGGCGCACGGTCCCCGCCTCGACCGCCTCGGGTCGCTCGGTGACGTCGCGCGTGACGAGCACGGGGACGCCGAGCGCCGGGGCCTCCTCCTGGATGCCGCCGGAGTCGGTCAGGATCAGGTCCGCGCGGTCCATCAGCCAGACGAACGGCGCGTAGTCGACCGGCTCGACGAGGGCGACGTTCGAGAGGCCCGCGAGGTTCGCGTGCACGGGGCCGCGCACGTTCGGATTCAGGTGCACCGGGTAGACGAACTGCCAGCTCGGGTGCGCCAGCGCCAGTCGCCGCACGGCGGCGCAGAGGTCCTCGAAGCCCCGGCCGAAGCTCTCGCGGCGGTGACCGGTGATCAGCACGAGCCGCTCGGGCCCGGCGGTGAGCGTCCCGGCGAGTTCGGGCGTCAGCGCGTCCGCGAAGCGCTCGGCCGGCGCGCCGGCGACGCGCGCGCGGACGTCGAGCAGCGCGTCGATGACGGTGTTGCCGGTCACGTGCACGCGCGCGCGCGGGACGCCCTCGTCCACCAGGTGCTGCGCGGCGCCCGGCGTCGGCGCGAAGTGGCGGCTCGCGAGGCGCCCGGTCAGGACGCGGTTCTGCTCCTCGGGAAAGGGCCGGCGCGGATCGCCCGTGCGCAGCCCCGCCTCGACGTGGCCAACGGGGACGTCCTCGTAGAAGGCGGCCAGCGCGGCGGCGAAGCAGGTGGTCGTGTCGCCGTGGACGAGCACGAGGTCGGGGCGCTCCTCGCGCAGCACGTCGCGCAGGCCGAGCAGCACGCCGCTGGTCACGTCGGCGAGGTCCTGGCCCGGTCGCATCAGGCCGAGGTCGTGGTCGGGCTCGATCTCGAACAGCCGCAGGACGGAGTCCAGCATCTCGCGGTGCTGGCCGGTCACGCAGACGCGCGCGTCGACGCCGTCCGCCTCGGCGAGGCGGCGCACCAGGGGCGCCATCTTGATCGCCTCGGGGCGCGTCCCGAAGACCGAGAGCACCCGCTGGCTCACAGGAAGACTCCCTTCGTGTCGATCAGGACCTTCTCGTGCAGCGCCTCGCGCGGGATGCGCTTGAACGGGCGGTGGTCGACGAGGACGACGACCAGATCGGCGCGCTGCAGCGCCTCGGCCTGTCCGACGAGCGTGAACTCGTCGTGGGCCGTGATGTTCGGTTCGCAGACGAGCACCTCGCCGACATCCGCGGCGACGAGCTGGCGCACGATGTCCACGGCGGGCGACTCGCGCAGGTCGTCGACGTCGGCCTTGAAGGCGAGGCCGAGGCAGGCGATCACGGGGTCGCGCATGCGCCGCGCGCGGCTCGTGACGCGCTCGAGGACCCAGGACGGCTTCGCGTCATTGACGGCGCGCGCCTGGCGGATCAGGTTCGCCTGCTCGGGCGCGCCGTGAACCAGGAACCACGGGTCGACGGCGATGCAGTGGCCTCCGACGCCGGGGCCGGGCTGCAGGATCGAGACGCGCGGGTGGCGGTTCGCGAGGCGGATCAGCTCCCAGACGCTGACGCCGAGCTCGGCGCACATCATCGAGAGCTCGTTCGCGAACGCGATGTTCACGTCGCGGAAGGAGTTCTCGGTGAGCTTGACCATCTCCGCGGTGCGCGCGTCGGTCGGGATCACCTCGCCGCGCACGAAGCCCTCGTAGAACGCGAGCGCGACCTCGGTGGACGCCGGCGTGACGCCGCCGACGATGCGGTCGTTCTCGACGAGCTCGGTCAGGATGCGTCCGGGCAGCACGCGCTCGGGGCAGTAGGCGACGTGGAAGTCCTCGCCCGGGATGTAGCCGGTCTCCGAGAGGATCGTCGTCACGAGCTCGTCCGTCGTGCCGACGGGGCAGGTGGACTCGAGCAGCACGAGGTTGCCGGGGCGCACGAGCGGGAGGATCGAGCGCGTGGCGGCCTCGACCGCCGAGAGGTCGGGGACCTTGTCCGCGGAGCAGGGCGTCGGAACGGCGATCACGAACACGTCGGCTTCGACGGGCTCGCGGGCGGCGGTCAGCTGGCCGGCGGAGACCGCGCCGCGCACCATCACGTCGAGGTCGGGCTCGACGATGTGGATCTCCCCGCGGTTGATCGTGTCGACGACGCGCTCGGAGATGTCCACGCCGTACACGCGGCGGCCGCGCGTGCCGAGCAGCGACGCCGTCGGCAGGCCGATGTAGCCGAGGCCGATGACGCACACCGTCGCGTCCGCCGCCGTCGGGTCGGCGCGCTCGTGCCGCTGGGGCTGCGCGCCCGTGGTGCTCTCGGTGCTCATCAGGCCGCGTCCTTCTGGTTCGTGCCGTAGCCGTACCCGTAGCCGTAACCGTACTTCTGCTCGCCGCGCGTCGGGCGCGCGGCGTTGAGCACGCAGCCGACGACCTTCGCCCCCACCGACTGGAGCCGGCGGCGGCCTTCCTGCACGACCTTGCTGGAGAGCCGGCCGGCGCGCGTCACGAGCAGGACGGCGTCGAGCTTGGGCGCGAGGCAGTCGATGTCCGCGACCGCCAGCACCGGCGGCACGTCGAAGACGACGAGGTCGTAGGCCTCGCGCACCTGCGCGACGAAGCGCCCGGTCTCGTCCCCGGCCAGCAGGTCGCCCGGCGAGGCCGGCTGCTCGCCTGCGGGCAAGAGATCGAGGTTCTCGGCGACGCCGGGCTGCACGCACTCGCGCCAGGCGAGCTCGCCGCGCAGCACGTCGGAGAGCCCCGGGCCGAGCGACGTCCCGAGCAAGCGGTTCGAGGCGGGCCGGCGCATGTCCGCGTCGACCAGCAGCACGCGCTTGCCGCTCATCGCGAAGGCCAGCGCCATGTCGATGTTCGTCAGCGACTTGCCCTCGCCCTGGGTGCAGGACGTGAAGGCGAGCGTGCGCAGCTCGAGCCCCTCCTGGCCGGTGTTCAGCACGAACTTCAGGTTCGAGCGCACCGAGCGATAGGCCTCGGCGATCGGGCCCTCGGGGTCGTCGCGCAGCGCGAGGAAGTCGTCGCCCGCGCCGCGCACCTTGCACGGCCCGCGCTTGTAGTCGGGGATCGAGCCGAACAGCGAGAGTCCGCTGGCGGCCTCGAGCTCGTCGGTCGTGATCACGGAGCGGTCGAGCGTCTGGCGCACGAAGGCGAGGCCGAGCGCGACGAGGGCGCCGGCCAGCGCGCCGCCCAGCAAGTAGAGCGGCACGGCGGGGCCGCGCGGCTCGCGCGGGGGCACGGCGACGTCGATGAACTCGGCGCTGGCGAGCGTCGCCGCGCGCGAGATCTCCGCCTCCTTCTTGCGGCTCATCAGGAACCGCACGATCTCGGTGTGCGCCGAGCGGCGGCGCAGCGGATCGGCGAGGACGCGCACGCTCTCGGGCAGCTCGCCGAGCGAGTCCTCGACGGCCTGCTCCTCGCCCTTCAGCTGAGAGAGGCGCGAGTAGAGACCGGTCAGGCGATTGGTGAGGTGCGCCTCGGTGTGCTCGCGCAGGCGCACGAGGGCTTGCTCGATCTTCGAGCGCTCGTCAGCCGGGATGCCGTCGACGCGCCCGTCGTAGCCCGCGAGCAAGGCGTCGTACTCGGCGTGCTGTGTGCGATACCCCTCGAGCCGGCCCTGCAGAATCTCGAGCAGGCGCGTCTCGAGCCCGGCCACCTGCGCCTTCAGGGTCTGGATCTCGGGCAGCTCCTCGGTGAACTCGACCGACAGCTCGCGCAGGCGGTTGTCGTAGTCCGACCAGCGTTCGATGTAGGAGCTGAGCAGCGGGTCCTGCTCGCCGGCTCGCTCCATCGTGACCAGGCGGCCGAGCGCGCTCTCGTCACCGGCTTGCAGCAGTCCGACGACGGCCTCCATGCCGGCGACCATCACGCCGATGGCCTCGGCCTCGGCCTGCAGCTCGAGGCGCTTGCCCTTGATGACGTTCTTGAACAGGCCCGCGTCCGAGCGGCCGAGCAGCTCGGCCTCGGTCGTGAGCTCGGCGATGCGCTGCACGTAGCTCGCGGTCACCGGGTCGGAGAGCTCCGTGTCGAGCCGCGAGAGCCCCTGGAGGTTGCCCTCGCGCAGGTGCTCGATGGCTTCCTGCAGGCCGGAGAGCGCGAGCCGCAGCTCGACCTCCTCCACCTGCAGCGCGCTCATCTGCGCGATCAGGGCCTCGCCCGTCGCGCCGATGTTGATCGATTGCGGGTTGTCGCGCTGCAGCTCGACCACCTCGAGCTCCGCCGCCTTCAACGACGTCAGCTGATCGTCGAGCTGCTCCTGGATGAACTCGACCGTCTGCGACGCGCGCTTCTCCTGGCGGCTCTGGTTGCGCTCGAGGTAGATCGCGCACAGCGCGTTGGCCGTGGCGGCGGCGCGCTCGGGGTCGGAGTCCTCGTGCACGACGCGGATCACGCCGGAGCCGCGCTGGGTCTCGGAGATGCGCGTCGCGTCGAGGACGCGCTCGACGGCCTCCTCGAAGCGCAGCGAGTGCAGGTAGAAGGTCTCGCCGGCGGCGCCCTGTCCGGGCCAGAGGTGCACGGTCAGGCCGTCGTACTCCAGGGGCTCGCCCGGCGTGAAGGCGAACTCGCGCGCGTCGCCCCCGAGGCCCAAACCCGCGAGCGCGCCGTGCTTGGCGAGCTCGACGACCCCATCGCCGGTGAAGCGCGCGACGAGCACCGGCTGGAGCGCGCGGCGCGGGTCGCCGACCACGCGGGCGCGCAGCTGAGGCTTCTCGCCGAACTCCTCCCAGCGCTCGTCGCCGCCGCCGCCGAAGAGCCCGGAGAGCGGTGCGAGCCGCGCCGATTCGACGCGGGTGGTGAGCGCGGGCGTGCGCGACTCCTCACCGTCCACCACGACCTCGGCGACGGTGCGCGAGCGCAGGATCTCCATCTCGCTGATGGCCTGCGGCGCGCTGGTCAGCGCGGCGAGGTCGCCGAGCACGCCCGAGCCGTGGTCGGACTCGAGCAGCAGCGTGGCCTCGGCGCGGTACGTGGGTTCCTGGCGCGAGACGAGCAGCAGACCTGTGAACAGACCGATCGCGCCGAGCGCGACGAAGGTCCTGCGGAAGCGCCGGACGAGCTCGACGAGCTCGGTCAGGACCAGCAGCCCTTCGGTCTCGTTGTCCGTCTCGTCGTGCCTCATGGATCGGTGAGTCGCGTCGCGCTCAGTCGTTGATGCGGTCGTCGATCAGGATCAGCGAGCCCACCGACGCGAGCGTCGACGAGATGCCGGTCAGGATCGGCAGCGCTTCCTCGCGGAAGCGTCCGGTGCCCGAGCGCATGACGAACAGGAAGTCGCCGGGGAAGAGCTCCATCAGCCCGTCCTCGCCGATGCGTTCGCCGTCGATCACGTGCACCTCGACCTCTTCGTCGGTCTCGCGCAGGAGCACGATCTGGCTGCGCTTCGCGGTCGCCTTGAAGCCGCCGCCGAAGGTCAGGGCCTGGTAGACGTTGAGCGGCCGGTCCATCGCGTACGGACCGGGCTCCTCCACCTCGCCGTAGAGGTAGAAGCGTCGGGCCGCGAACTCGATCACCGACAGATCGATGCGCGGCTCCTTCATGTACTGGGCGTAGGCGGTCACGACCTCCTCGCGCGCCTCCATCAGCGTCAGGTCGTCGACCTGGATCGGCCCGATCAGCGGCAGGCTGAGGTGGCCGTCGGGGTCCACGCGCGTGCCGTCGAAGCGATCGCTGGCGGGCGTGGAGAGTTCGGGGTGGCCGTGCACGCCGACGCGCACGATGTCGTTCGGTCCGAGCCGGAACTGGCGCGCGGCCTGGACCTCGGTCCCGGCGGCGGGCAGGTCGAGGCGCTCGGGGACCGAAGGCGTCGCGCAGCTCGCCTGGACGAGAGCGCAGGCGAGCGCGGCGGCGGCGAGGCGCGCTGCGCCGGCCGGGCGGCACTCGCGAGCGCACGCGTGGCCGCGGCTCGGGCGCGCGGAGTGGATCGTGGGGGTCGTCATGGGGCGTTCGGGGAGCGGCGCGCGCTGCGGAGCGGAGGTCCGGCGCGTCGCTTCGCCCGTTATCGGAGGCCCCCCGGATTCGCTTGATCGCCCGGCGGGCCGGGGCGCGGCGCTGGGTCGGAAGTGGGTCGCCGCCCCTCGCTCCGGAGCGGGCCACGCCCGCCCCGATTCCCACCGCTGGGCCGCGCGGCGCGCCGCTGCTCACGGTCTCGGCCCCCCCCACCGATCCAGTCCCCCCGCCAACGGCGTCTCCCCAGGTC
>CAYGST010000216.1:0-7784 GCA_964352415.1 uncultured Planctomycetaceae bacterium
TCGGATGTTCCCCCCGGAGTCCTTCGGCCAGGGGAGCTGCTGGGAGACGAACAGGAGGCGGCGCGCCATGGGCGGATCCTAAGCCGATCGAGGACGCGAAGCACCAACGCGGGCGAGCTCCGCCCCGGAGAACGGAGCTCGGCGCTGACTCCCCCCACGCCTCGGCCTAAGCTCTTGCCCATGCAAACCGACCCGCAGCTCGTGACCTCGTCGATCGCCGTCGTCGCCGGCCTCGCCGGGCAGGCGGTCGCGCGTCGGCTGCGGCTGCCCGCGATCCTCCCGCTGCTCCTCACGGTGGTCCTGCGCGGCCCCAGCGTCCTCGGCGTGATCGATCCCGGCGACCTCGGCAGCGGACTGCGCGTCCTCGTCGGCTTCGCCGTCGCGATCATTCTGTTCGAGGGGGGGCTCTCGCTCGAGCTGTCCGCGTTCAAGAGCGCGGGCCGCGCGATCCGCAACCTGGTAACGATCGGGGCGCTGGTGACGTGGATCGCGTGCTCGGTGCTGGCCCACGGCTTCTTCCCCGAGCTCGGCTGGGGGCTTTCGCTCCTGTTCGGCTCTCTCGTCGTGGTCACGGGTCCGACGGTGATCCAGCCGCTGCTGCACGCCGTGCGTCCGCGGCAGCGGATCGGCGACGTGCTGCGCGGCGAGGCGATCCTGATCGACCCGGTGGGCGCGCTGCTCGCCGTCTTCATCTTCGAGTACCTGACCGAGACCGGCACCTCCGGCGTCGCGCTCGCCTTCGGTAAGCGTCTCCTGATCGGCATCGGACTCGGCGCCGGCGGCGCCGGACTCCTGTACGCGCTCCTCAAGCGACCCAACCTCCTCGCGCGCGACCTGCGCAACCTCGCGGTCGTCGCGGGCGCCATCGGGCTGTACGGACTGTCGGAGACGATCCTCTCCGAGTCCGGGGTGTTGACCGTCACGCTGGCCGGGTTCCTGCTCGGGCGCATGCGACCGCCGGGGCTCGAGGAGCTCGAGAAGTTCAAGGGACAGCTGACGATGATGATGGTCGCCATCGTCTTCGTGTTGCTCTCCGCCAACGTCGAGCTCGCGGGCATGCTCGCCCTCGGCTGGCCCGGCGTCGCCGTCGTGCTCGGCATCATCTTCCTGGTGCGCCCGCTGACGATCTTCTCGTGCACCGTGGGCACGAACCTGACGACCCAGGAGAAGCTCTTCCTCTCCTGGATCGCGCCGCGCGGAATCGTCGCCGCCGCCGTGTCCTCGCTGTTCGCGATCGTGCTCGCCGAGCGCGGCGAACCGCTCGGCCAGGTGATCCTTAGCCTGACCTTCGCCGTGATCGCGGGCACCGTTCTGCTGCAGGCCCCGACCGCGCGCTTCGTTGGCAAGCTGCTCGGCGTGCTCGAGGGCAAGCGCAACGGTGTCCTGTTCATCGGCTCGAACCGCGTCGCGCGCGGGCTCGCCCGCGCCCTCGACCGCGCCGGCTACCGCGTGCAGCTGGTGGACACGAGCAACTACCAGGTCGAAGAGGCGCGCAAGATGGGTCTCAACGCGGTGAACACGAACGCCCTCGACCCCATCGAGATCGAGGACCTCGACCTGCACGGCATCGGGCACATGATCGCGGCGACGCCGAGCGACAGCATCAACCGCGTCGCCGTGCAGCTCTACGCGGAGGAGTTCGGCCGCGAGAACGTGCGGACGTTCCGCATGCACAACTCACCGAAGGACGAGCAGCACTCAGGCGAGCCGCTCTACCTGCGCGGCGGCGAGGTGCTCTGGGAAGAGCTCAACCGCGAGCTCGAGCGGGGCCGCGAGGTCTCGATGCTCGAGGTCGACGAGGAGCTGAACGTCGCGGAGCTCGGCGAGTGGATCGAGGGCGCGCTCCCGCTGCTCTCCTTCGACGGCCAGAAGCAGCTGCGCTTCCTCGAGCCGGGCGGGCGCCTGGCCAAGGGTGACCTGCTGTTCTACCTGGCGCCGGCCGAGGCGCCTGCGAGCTGAGAGCCCGTGACGAAATCCATCACACTCCTCGCCACGCCTCGCTCGCGCCCCGAGCTGCGTTGCCCCTCCTCCGAAACGGCCGGCGTTGCTTCGTCAGGGCGCCTTGTCGGGACGCGATCGCGACGCGCCGAGAAGCGCGAGCGATTCCCTCCCAGGCTCTGAGGGGGCGGGCGAACGCGCACGCAGCGGCGTGCGACCTCGCGCACGCACACGTCGGGCACGGGGTTGGATTCGAGTGGCGCTGCGGCATGGAACTCGCAAGATGAAGCGTCACACACCCTGGCCCGATCGACCCTTCACGACTCGAACGCCACCTGCAGGAGCCCTCCCGCCCATGCGTACGCGAACCCACAGGTCCCTCGGCCTCCCCCTCGCCCTCTCTCTCCTCACCTCCGCTCCCCTCTTCGCCCAGGAGTTCGCGCTCGCAGCGCTGTCCGCTCCGGTGGACGAGCTGTCCCATCAGGAGTGGGCAGCCTCCGCCAGGCCGCAGGACGCCGAGGACCTCGCGCGCTCCGTCCGGCGCATCCTCCACCTGCGCTCCGGTCAGACCCTGATCGGCGTGGCCCGCCACGAGGGCGGCCAGTGGCAGATCAAGCTCGGTGGCAGCTGGCAGTCGCTCCCCGAAGGCCAGGTCGTTCGCCACCCGAAGGAGGCTGACGTGCTGCGCGAGAAGAAGCGCCTCGAGAAGGACGTACGCACGACCCAGGACGTGGAGCGCCAGCTCGCCTTCGCGCAGTGGCTCGCCGGGGAGGGCCTCGGCCGCGATGCGCTGCTCGAGCTCGATCGGCTCCTCGACTCGAAGCCGCACCACGCGGGCGCGCTCGAGTTCCTGCGCACCACGCCGCTGATCCGCATCCCGTCGCTGGATGTTCCCGCTGACGAGCTCCCGGCCGCCAAGGCCGAGCTCATGCGCTGGGCCGCGCAAGCCCCGGTCGCCGCCCGCGAGCTCGCGATCGGCGAGTTCGCCAAGCTCGAGGACACGGACGGCACGAAGTCCGAGCTGCTCGAGGGCCTCGGCGAGTTCTCGGTCCGCCGCCGCGCCTTCTGCGCGCAAGGGCTCGGCCGCCTCTACCCTGGACAGGAAGCGAAGCGCCTGCTCGTGCACTCGATCCTCGACGCGAGCGGTGACGTCCGCCGCGCCGCGGCGCAGGCGCTGGGCGGCGCCGAAGAGCCGAGCCTCATCGTCCCGGTCGCGCGCGCGCTCGGCAGCACGAACCCGCGCGTGCGCACGCAGGCCGCTGAGGCCCTCGGCTACATGGGTTACCCGGCCGCGGTCGAGCCGCTCGTCGGCTACGTCTCCGCCGTCACGCAGTCGGGCGGTTCACGCGGCGTGCCCCACGGCTACTACTTCCACGGGATCCAGCGCGCCTACGTGCAGGACTTCGACGTGGAGGTCGCGACGTTCCAGGCGGTCGCCGATCCGCAGATCAACGTCCTGATCGAGGGCGAGATCCTCGAGGGCGGCGTGCAGAGCGTCTCGATCTATGACCGACCGACGGAGCTGCGCTCCGGCCGCGGCGCGCTGCAGCGCCTGACCGGCGCGAACCCGGGCCGCACCGGTCGCGACTGGATGCGCTGGTGGGACGAGAACGAGTCCGACTGGAAGGACAAGAACTTCAAGCGCGAGCCCGTCTCGGAGAACTGAGCGAGGCGCGGCCACGGCCGAGCGGCGGGGAGCGATCGTCTCGATCACTCCCCGCCGCTCGCGTTCCGGGCGCAGCGCTTCCCCCGCGAAGGCATCGCGGCGCTGCTCGGGTACGGAGCCAGGCACGCTCCCATCGCCCTTCCGCTGACCGTGGCCCGTCCCGGGCCACGGTCAGCGGAAGGGCGATGGGAGCGTGCCTGGCTCCGTACCCGGCTTCGCGTGACGTCCAGCACGTCTGGTACGCTCCGGACATGTGCCCCGCCAACGAGTGCCCGTCCCGTCGCGACTTCCTCTCCTCCAGCGCCGGCATCGCCGCCACGGCCGGCATCGCAACGGGTGCGCTGCTCACCTCCTGCGCCGCGACCGAGGAGCAGGAGAGAGAAGCGGCCGTCGACGAAGAGCTCGCGCACCTCGCCGACGCGACCGGCGACGTCGCGCCAATCTCCCAGGAGGAGCACAGGGCCCGCCGCGCGCGTCTCGCCGGACTGCTGGACGCAGCGAACCACGACGCGCTGCTCGTGGAGCCGAGCGCGACCATGGAGTACCTCACCGGCGTCACGTGGGGTCGCTCGGAACGCCTGTTCGGGCTCGTCGTCCTCGCGAACGGCGAACACTTCTGGGTCGTGCCGGCCTTCGAGGAGGAGAAGGCGACGCTGAAGACCCAGGGCGAGGGCAAGCCGGGCGGCGACATCGTCACCTGGGACGAGCACGAGTACGCCTACCGGCCGCTCGCGGCGGAGCTCGAGCGGCGCCGCGCCACGCGCCTCTGCGTCGAGCCCTCGATCCGCTACATGCACGTCGCGCCGCTTGCGATCGCGCTCGGACAAGCCCCCGCGCCCTCCGCGCGCGACATCGTGACGCAGCTACGCGGCCGCAAGGACGAACACGAGCTCGCGCTCCTGCGGCGCGCGAACGAGCTCACGCAGCTCGCGATCCTCGAGTCCAGCCAGCTGTTCGTGCCGGGCATGACGGGCCGCGACATCGGGCGCATCGTCCGGCGCGCGCACACGCGGCTCGGGCTCAGCGGGCACTGGGACCTCTCGCTGATCGGCCCGGCCGCCGCCTACCCCCATGGCGAGGCGCGCGACATCGGGCTGAGGCGCGGCGACGTGATCCTGATCGACACGGGCGGCGACTACCACGGCTACCAGAGCGACAACACGCGCAGCTGGGTGTTCGACCAGACGCCCACGGAGCGCCAGAGCGAGG
Source organism: uncultured Planctomycetaceae bacterium (assembly GCA_964352415.1). Taxonomy (GTDB): domain Bacteria; phylum Planctomycetota; class UBA1135; order UBA1135; genus JABACD01. Next base: position 4,814 of record CAYGST010000216.1, read on the forward strand.
TGTGGAACGCGGTGAAGGACGCGCAGCTCGCGGCCTTCGAGGCGATCGCGCCGGGCGTGCGCGCGGGGAACGTGGACGACGTCGCGCGGCGCTACCTCGAGTCCACTGGCCTGACCGAGGGCTACAGCCACTTCGGGCACAGGCTCGGGCACGGCATCGGGATGGAGGGTCATGAGGATCCGTACTTCGATGCGGGGAGCGACGTGGTGCTCGCGCCGGGCATGACGCTCTCCGACGAGCCGGGGATCTACCTCTACGGCGAGTTCGGGGTGCGGATCGAGGACATCGTTGCGGTCACCGAGGACGGCGCGGAGCACTTCGGGACCTGGCAGCTCGGGCTCACGTCTCCGGCCTAGGGCACCTGGAGCGTGGGCTCCAGCTCGAGCGTCGCGCCGGCCGGCAGCGACTCCTCGAAGTCGCGCAGCAGGTCGACCAGCACGGGCACCTGACCGTCGTCGAGCGCGTAGATCGCGACGCGGTCGACCGCCGGCGTGACCCGCGGCCCCTGCATCCGCAGCTCGCCCACGCGCGTCCAGGTCTCGGGCAAGCCCGGGAACCAGTCCTCATAGAGCAGCGCCGTGCGCACGCCGTGCTCGGCGGCGAGGGGCGTGATCCAGGCCGAGTCGTCGTGGCTGCGGCGCGCCTTCAGCGCCTCGATCGACGCGAGCCCCCAGAGGTCGAGCACGTAGTTCTCGTTCCGGAACGCCACCCACCCGAGGTCGTTGACCGCGACGGGCTCGTCGAGTCGCCCCACGACGAAGCGGTGCAGCTGGTACTGCTGCTGATACGTGTTGCGCGAAGCGAAGGCGTTGTTCCCGAGGATGATCACGTACTCACGGCAGGTGACGACGGTCACCGCCAGCCCGACCACGGCGATGGTGAGCAGCGAGCGCGCGTCCACCCACCGCCGCAGGCCGCGGCGCCAGAGGTGCAGCACGACGAGCAGCCCCGCCGCCCAGGCGTAGACCTCGTAGCGCCCGTACCACCCGAAGCGGCCGACGACGAGGTGCAGCGTGAGCGCGATCCCGAAGCACAGCGCGACACGTCGCTCCCCAACCTCCCGGCGCGGCGCGAAGAACGCCGAACCCAGCGCGACGACGGCCACCGACATCAGGACGCCGGACGTGTTCGAGGCGTTGTGGTAGAGCGCGTAGAGGAACGACTTCAGCCCGCTCTCAGGCGCCACGGCCGCTGACTTCGCCATGACCGACGTGGGCAGCGGCTCGAGGCCCAGCGAGAGCAGGAGCGCCGAGTAGGCTCCGAGCGTCGCGGCGATCAGCGCAGCGCAGCCGAGCGCCTTGGCGCGCTCGCCGGCGAGCCACAGCCAGAGCAGCGCGGCCGCGGAGAGCGCCGCGTTCTCGTAGCGCACGAGCGGCCCGAGCACGATCACGAGCGGGAGCCAGCCGGGCGCGCGACCGCTCTGCGACGCGAGGATCACGCCCCGCACGAGCAACGCCGCGACGAGCACCTGCAGCGAGTGCTCCATCCCCGTGAAGGCCAGGCCCACCAGGTTCAGCGCGGGGATCGCGAGCAGCGCGAGGACACAGACCGCTGCCTCGCGCCCGGGCTCGTGCTCGATGTCGAGCGCATCCTCGAGGGAGCGCTGCACGACGCCGAGCGTCAGGAGCGCGCACGCCGCGTTGAGGACCAGCGGCAGCCACAGGGCCAGCTCGAAGCGCGCGAAGGGCGCCAGCAGGAACGGCCAGAGGATGCTCGAGCAGGGCGCGGAGGCCTCGGCGGGGTTCAGGCCGAAGTGACCGTGGCTCAGCCCCTCCGCGAAGGCCAGGTGGATGTACGGGTCGTCGAGGGTGTAGATCAGCCGGCCGCCCGTCAGCGCCAGCGCGGCGCCGAGCTCCAGGAGCAGCAGCACGACCAACGCGATCTGCGGCACGCGCCGCAGCCGCCCCCCGCCGTCGACTCCACTCCCGATCGCTGCCTCCATCGCGGAAGCCTACCGATCCGGGCGAGGCCCCGGCAGCGCGCGTCGCACAGTTTCCTGGCAAGCGGGCAGGTTCGGGGCCCGATCCCGCGCTTGGCGCTCCAGCGACCGCTCCTTGCAGCCTCGCGCGGTCGCAGGAGCCCGGCGGGCTCACCCGTGAGCCAGGGACGGAAAGGGCCCGATCGATGACTCGCCTCATCGATCGGGCCTCGCTTCCAGGAATCGGCTCCCGCGCTCGCAGCTCGCGCCGCGAGCAGGAGTCATTCCCCCCTCAGCTCTGTGTGAAGGTCCACCATTCGGGCGCGCGAACCCATGGGGTGGATTCCCCATTCCTCGGCGCCCGGCCCGGTCAGTCGTTCGACTCGCGCTTGTCGCGGTCGATGATCTCCTTCACCTCGTCGGGGTCCGGGATACCGATGACAGCAATCTCCATGTGCGCCTTCCCGGCGGTCGACACCTGCAACGAGCCGGTGTGAAGGATCCGCTGCCAGAACGTCTGTTCGAGCTGCATCTTCCGGACCTGCTGGTGCCAGACCTCGTTCCGCTTCTACGAAAGCAGTCCGCGCCGCGAGGTCGTACGTTCGAAGGATCGTGCTCGGCAGCAACGCAGGGCAGCGATGCGTCGGCGGCTCGCGGCAGTACGTGAGCCCAGAGTCGGCTCACTCGACCGGTCGCCCACCGAAGGCGATACGCCCGCGCAGCGACGGCTCGAGCAGGACGTGCACGCTGGACGCCGGCCGCTCCAGAGCCGCCGCGAGGACCCGCGCGAGCTCGGGCGATCGCGCGGACCGCGCCGCACCCTCGGGAGGATCGGCTTCCAGCAACCGCACGAAGACCGGCGCGATCGCGCCGTCGAGCGGGCCGCCGTTCTCGGCGTAATCCTCGCGCCCAATCCGCCGCAGTCGGACCCAGGTCCGGCCCGGCAGCGTGCCGAGCAGCTCTCCTGCCGCATCGGCCAGCCGCCGCGCGGCGTCGACGGGGAGCGGGAGGTCGGGGTGGTCGACGATCTCGATCTCGAGGAGGGGCATGGGC
>CAYGST010000217.1:0-7752 GCA_964352415.1 uncultured Planctomycetaceae bacterium
GGGGGACCACCCGCTCGCCCTCCCGCCCGGCGTGTTCGGCCGCCAGTGCCTGATGGCGCGGCGCCTCGTCGAGCGCGGCGTGCGCTTCGTCCAGATCTACCACGGCGGTGGTCACCAGCAGCAGATGTGGGATGCCCACCAGGGCGTGAAGGAGAACCTCTCCATCCACTGCCCGGAGGTCGACCGGCCGATCGCGGCGCTGCTCGAGGACCTGCAGCGCACCGGCCTGCTCGAGGAGACGCTCGTGATCTTCGGCGGTGAGTTCGGCCGCCAGGCGGTCACGCAGCAAAGCGGCAACGGGCAGACCGCGCACCCCGACGGGCGCGACCACAACCCGAAGGCGCTCACGATGTGGCTGGCCGGTGCCGGCGTGAAGCCGGGCTCCTACGGCGAGACGGACGAACTCGGGGCGGAGGCCGCGGTGGACCGCCACCACATCCGCGACCTGCACGCGACGATCCTCCACCTGGCCGGGATCGGCCACGAGGAGCTCGTCTACCGCTATGCCGGCCTCGACCGTAAGCTGACGACGGTGAACCCCGCCGAGGTGATCGAGGGCATTTGCGCCTGAGGCCGGGCAGCACTCGCCGGGATCACGCCTTGCGGAAACGGAGCGGCCCTGTTCGGCTGACGGTTCGGGGACGTCCCGCGCCGCGAGCCCCGCGAGGGGTTCCCGGGCGCCTTCGGAGGACGCTACGCGATCACACGTGAGCGTGGCGGCAGGCACTATGGCGCGCGCATCGCGACCGAGGCAGTGCCGTGAGAAACACGGATGAAGTCGACAATGAACAACCTCTTCGCGCTCCTCCCGGCCCTCGTCGCCACATCCCTCTCCGCTATCGCTCAAGCGCCCGACTGGGCTCCTGGCCCCGCTATCGATCAGGCGATTCCGTGGGAGCCGGGTCCGATCTGGGAGGTTGTGTCGGACCTCGATGGGGATGGGTTCCAGGACCTGATCGTTCTCGATGACAAGGACTACTCACCCAAGAGAGGAGTGAAGTTCGATCCTCGGCCCTCGATCGTCGTGGTCTCTTGTCGAGGGGGACAGGTGATCTGGAAGGCTGAGCTGCCTGCATCCGAACTGCGAGTGAAGGGGTTGCACTTGGCAGTCGTTCGGCCGGGCGCCGACTCGGAATCGGGGGGCGTGAGTGTTCTTTGCGTGTATTCAGAAGTAGGTGCCGTGCCAAACGCTGAAGGCGATTTGCTGCGCGTTGCTGAGTTCGACCCCAAGAGCGGAGAATTGCAGGAGCATTACTCACTGGGGGTTGAGTTCAAGTCGTACTCTCCTCTCTCTCGCTACATGTATGTCCGGTCCAGGCGTGTGGGCGGTCGTGCCGCATTTCGATTCCTATCTACGGACTCCGCCTTGCTCAGGTCCCCGATTCGAATGGCTTCTGGCAGCGAAGAGTTGCAGGTCGAGCGCTCCATGGGCATCAGGGTGTACGAGGTCTCCTCTGCCGGTCGTTCGGTTGAGTACGAGCGCCTGATCGCTGATCGTGGAGTTGTGCGCAGCCCGGCCGCGTGGGTCGACTCTGTCGATGAGGAGCCGTTGTGCTACTCCATCCTGATGTCCGACAAAGATGGGGTTTCGCCCGATCTGTTCATTGCGGTTCTCGAGGGTGCACCGTTCGATGGGGAGCTTCACTCCTACGGAAGATTTGGATTCAAGGCCGATCGGGTCCCGCGCGTCTTGTGCCTTGGTGATGTGTTGGGCGGCGACTCCGCCGACTTCGCTGTCGTCGTCCCCCGGTCCGCTGTCGAGGGAGACGATGGGGGTGGTGTCAATGCAGTGGCGATCGTCGACGGAGATGCGCAGCTCGAGCCGCTGTTCTTCTTCGACCACTCGGCCGGGGGTGGGGACTCCTTCGGCTGTGACCTGGGCGGTTGGCGTGACTGCGGCTTCGCGGACTCCGTGGAGCTCGGGGGGGACTTGAACGGGGATGGTTCCACCGAGCTGCTTGTCGGCTCTCTTCAAGCGAACATGGCGGAGGGCGCGGTCGTCGTCTTCGATCCCAAGGCTGCAGAGGTGCTACGTACCGTTCCTGCGCCTTCGGGCTCTCACTTGTTCGGCCGGCGCATGCGTTCGGTTGCTCGAGCGGGCGCGGAGGGTGTCCCCGGGCTCTTCGTTGGGGAATGGTGGCTAGAGCGTCCCCAGCGGCTCTTGCCAACGATCACGCTCTGGTCCGCCGGCGACTTCAATCAGGTCTATTCTCTTCCCTGAGCTGAAGCGCACTCAGAGCCGGAGTGGCTCCTCATGCGGGGTACAGGATCAGGGGCTGCCGCACCCCCAACGAGGTGGCGGGTCGAATGCGCCTTCGGATCGAGCGCCCCGCGCCGGGGCCTTCCCGGGTCGGTCGGCGGCCCTGGGGCGCTGGCCGGAGGTCCCAACGAGCCTCCCCGCAGCCGCCGGTCGCATCGCCCGGGCCCGTGGGGAGGCCCCCGGACCCCCCGTTTGCCCCGTGTTGCCTCAGGGAAGGTCGGCTAGACTGGGGCCCATGGCGACCTCCGGCTGTACCACCGAACTCCTCATCGAACGCCTCGACCAGGCCACCACGGCCACGGACTTCGAGACGATCACCCAGGGCGTGAAGAACGCCCTTCAGGACTCCATCGCCGAGGGCAAGCTGCACCTCGACGAGGCCTGGTGCGAGCCCTGCGCGAACGGGTACGGGCGGCGGCTCGTGCACCGCGATCCGAACGGCCGGTACTCGGTCGTCGCGATGATCTGGGGCGAAGGTCAGGGCACGCCGATCCACGACCACGACGACAAGTGGTGCGTCGAGTGCGTGTACCAGGGCGAGATCGAGGTCACGAGCTACGAGGTCTGTCCGACCGCGGATGCGGACAAGGTCACCGTCGAGTTCTGCGGGACCGTCGACGCGACGATCGGCGAAGCCGGCGCGCTCATCCCGCCGCACGACTACCACGTCATCCAGAACCAGAAGCAGCCGACCGCCGTGACGATTCACGTCTACGGCGGCGAGATGGAGGGCTGCAACGTCTACCTGCCGATCGAGGGGACGAACCTCTTCCAGCGGACGCGCAAGAGCCTCTGCTACGACGACCTCGCGTCCTAGCCCTCCTGCCACGGGCTGCCGGGCCGACCCCCGCGCGTCGGCCGAGACCGAGACCGATTCGCGTCCGCGCGCGCCCGCGCGCGCCCGAGTGCCCCGCGACGCTTCCCGAGCGGCGAGGGGCGCTCTCGTTCCGCCGGGGCGGTTTGATCGCGGAGCGGCCCCTGTGCGACACTGCGCAGTGAACCCTGGGGCGAGCCGGCCCCGCACACCCCCCGATCCCATGCCGACCTCGCAAGCGAAACCCACCTACTGGGACTACCTCGGACTCGAAGAGCTCCTCTCCCTGCAGGACGGCCTGCCGGACGGGGAGGAGCCGAGCGCCGACGAGCTGCACTTCATCATCGTGCACCAGGTGTTCGAGTTGTGGTTCAAGCTCGTGCTGCGCGAGCTGCGCCTCGCGCGCGACGCCGTCTCGGCCGAGATGGTTCCCGAGGACAGCATCCCGGGCGTCGTCCGCCACCTGCAGCGCGTCTCGAAGATCTTCGAGCACTCGATGAGCCAATGGGCCGTGATGGAGACGCTGACGCCGCAGGACTTCCTGGAGTTCCGCGACAAGCTCGTGCCCGCGAGCGGCTTCCAGTCGTTCCAGCTGCGCGAGCTCGAGATCCTGATGGGGCTCGACGCAGCCCAGCGAGAAGCCTCGGGCTTCGGCGACCCGGTGCGCGTGATCAGCGAGCTGGCCGAGGATTCGCCGGCCGGGCGACTGGCGAAGGAGCGAGTGCTCGCGGCGATGAAGGAGCGCAACCTCAAGCAGGCGCTCCAGGAGTGGCTCTTCCGCACGCCGATCCAGGGCTCGTCGCCCTCGGATGACGGCGACGAAGCGGCGCTCGAGACCTTCATCACGAAGTACGTCGAGGCGCAGGGCACGCACCTCGCGAACCAGGCGCGCATCTACGGAACGCAGGGCACCGTCAGCGAGGCGGACGCCCGCGTGCGCCTCGAGAAGACCCTCGACCAGACCAAGCATTTCCTGCGCGCCGAGGACATCGACCCGCCGGAGGAGCGCGCGACGCGCAGCCGCGTGCGCTGCGCGGTCCTGTTCATCGAGTCCTACCGCGAGCTGCCGCTGCTCGCCTGGCCGCGGACGCTGCTCGACGCCGTCGTCGACCTGGAGGAGCTGATGCTGCTCTTCCGCACGCGCCACGTGCGTATGGTCGAACGCGTGATCGGTCGGCGCATGGGCACCGGCGGCTCGGACGGCGTCTCGTACCTCGAGGAGACGCTCAAGTACCGCATCTTCACCGACCTCTGGACGGTGCGCACGATCCTGCTGCCGCGCGCCGCGCTCCCGCAGCTCGAGAACCCCGAGTACTACGGTTTCAAAGCGTAGCCCGACGCGCGACCCGACCACGACATGACGGACCCCACCCAGAACCTGCGTCTCGACGGCAAGCACGCGCTCGTGTGCGGCTCGAGCAAGGGCATCGGCCGCGAGGCCGCCAAGCTGATCGCCGCGCGCGGCGCCGAGGTGACGCTGCTCGCGCGCTCTGTCGACGCGCTCGAGGAGCTCGCCGAGGAAGTGCGCGCGGCCGGCGGCTCGGCCAACGTGCTCAGCGCGGACCTCGACGACCGTCCCGGCCTGATCGAGGCGCTCGAGGACCTCGTGGCGAACAAGGGCGCGGTGCACGTGCTCGTCAACAACACGGGCGGCCCCGCCGGCGGCCCGCTGCTCGGCGCGGAGACCGAGGCGATGGAGAGCGCGCTCGGGCGGCATCTCTTCGCCGCGCACCGCATGGTGCAGACGCTCCTGCCCGGAATGAAGGACGCGGGCTACGGCCGCATCGTCAACGTGCTCTCGACCTCCGTGCGCGAGCCGATCCCGAACCTGGGCGTGAGCAACCTCACGCGCGCCGCCGTCGCCTCGTGGGCGAAGACGCTCTCGAGCGAGCTGCCGCCGGGCATCACGATCAACAACGTCCTGCCCGGCTTCACCGACACCAAGCGCCTCAGCTCGCTCGGCGCCTCGGCTGCCGAGCGCCTCGGCAAGACGACCGACGACGTGCGCGCCGGCTGGATCGCACAGATCCCCGAGGGCCGGCTCGCGCGCCCCGAGGAGACCGCCGAAGCCATCGCCTTCCTCGCTTCACCCGCCGCCGCCTACATCCGCGGCCACTCGATCCCCGTTGACGGGGGTCGCCTGCGTTCGATCTGAACCGGAGCCCTGCGTGCAGTACGACGTCTTCTTCAGCATCTCGCAGACGCCCGTGGACGGCGCGCTGCCGAGTGAAGCGGTGATGTTCCGCAACTTCTTCGAGCAGGTGGAGCTGGCCGATCGCCTCGGCTTCGGCACCGCCTGGATCGCGGAGTCGCACCTCTCCTCCGAGGTGCAGAAGCAGAACCGCAAGCCGGTCATCCCGCACTGGAAGGGCGAGGTCGGGCTGAACACCGACATCCTCCAGCTGGCGACGCGCGTGTTCGCGCGGACCGAGCGCATCCAGGTCGGCTCCGCGATCAGCAACATCGTCTGCATGGGCGGGCCGATCGCGCACGCCGAGCGGCTTGCGACGTTCCTGACGCTGCACGGCGCTGACGCGGACGAGGCGCGCCGGCTGAACTACGGCTTCGCTTCGGGCCGCTTCGACTTCATGAACTTCGCGAGCGGCGTCGTGCCGCGCGACGCGGTGGAGGAGGCGGCCTGGCCGGCGCTCAAGGGCTTCCTGCTGCGCGAGGGCGCCGAGATCTTCGTGCGCCTGCTCGCCGGCGAGACGCTCTGCAGCGACGACGTTCCGGGCCAGACGCTCACGCGCGCGAACTTCCGCAGCGACGAGGACTGGCAGCGCGTGCAGGCCGCGGCGGTCGCGCGCGACGGGCTGTCCGCCGCGCCCGACGAGATCGCCGTCCAGAAGCGCTGGGTCTTCGAGCACGTCAAGCTCGTGCCCCAGGAGTTCCGCCGCGACCTCCTGCAGCTCGTCATCGGCTCGCACGACCCGGCGATCCAGGAGTACGTCAATCGCTTCCTGCCCGTGCAGGTCTTCAACCTCTCGATCACGAAGGCCGAGCAGATCGAGGACACGCACCGACGCCTCGCCGAGGCGTACCACGCGGACGGCGGCGACTGGGATCGGACGATGATGCCGCGCACGGTGTTCGTCTTCCTGAACCAGGAGGACGGCCTCGACGACGCGCAGCGCTCCGCGGCCGCGCAGTCCGAGGCCGACGCGGCGCTCGGCGAGTACTGGAAAGCGCTCGAGGGCACCATCGACCCGAACAAGGTCAAGGGCGCCGCGAACAACGCGCTCATCGGAAACGCCGAAGAGGTCGCGCAACAGATCGTCGAACGCTACCACCCCGACGACCGACTGATGCTGTGGTTCGACTTCTTCAACCACGACTCCGCGCGCGTGATGCGCAACATGCAGGCGTTCGTCGAGCACGTGGTCCCCGCCGTCGCGAGCCGCCTCGAGGCCGTTCGATGAGCGCGCCGAAGGACCAGCCGTCGGCGGTCGCGCCGGGCCACCCGGGCAGCGGGGTCTACCCGAAGACGGCGCTCGGAGAGAAGCACGCGGGCATCCCGACCGGGCGCGACGTCGACTGGGAGCCGCTCGTCGACTACCGCCGGAACGACGTCAGCGAGACGACCATCCACGGCGCGGTAGCGTGGGCCTCCGGCGACGAGCTCGTCCACAGCTTCGGCGGCAACGTGCTGTGCTACGGCCGCAGCATGATGAAGCCCTTCATGATGAAGGCCTTCGCGGACGAGCTCGGCGAGTGCCTCGACTGGAAGCAGAAGGCGATCAGCCTCGCGTCGCACAACGGCGACACGGAGCACGTCGCAGCCGCGCAGTCGATCCTCGAACCCGAGGAGTACGGCTTGATGCTCACGCCGCTCGACGTGCCCCTCGTGCAGTTCGGGCGCCAGGTCCGGCGTGCACGGCGCTGGTACCACTGCTGCTCGGGCGAGCACGCCGCCGTTCTGCGCGGCTGCCGCCTGAAGGGCTGGAACCGCGCCGGCTACACGCTGCCGCAGCACCCGCTGTTCGGCGCGTACCTCGAGGTGATCCAGCGCACGCTCGGCGAGGACTGGCAGCCGCTGCGCGTCGCTCGCGACGGCTGCGGGCTGCCGACCGTCTCGAACACGGTCAGCGAGCTGGCGCGCCTCGCCGCGAGCCTCGTGACCGAGAAGGACGATGACTGGGTCTGGGAGGCGATGGTCAAGAACCCCGACCTGATCGGCGGATTCAACCGGCTCGACAGCTCGATCATCAAGGCCTGTGACGGCAAGGTGATCGCGAAGGAGGGCGCGGACGGTCTGCTCGGCATGGCGATCGAGCACCCCGACTACCCGAAGGGGCTCGGCATCGTCATCAAGATCGCGCACGGCTGGAACGCGCCGGCGACCTGGTACGTGGCGCGCGCCGTGCTCGGCGTGCTCGGCTTCGAGCTGCGCAACCCGTACTCGCTGCACCGCCAGAAGGCGTTCATCGTTCCCGGCGTCGTGCCCGAGCACCTCGTCGCCAAGCTCGACGAGCACCCGACGTGGGACGAGTGGGATCCGGACGAGGACCGCTGGTACTACGACTGGAGTCAGTACAAGGACAGCGGCTTCGGGAGGCTGCCGTGAGCGCGCTGGAGCTCATGCCGCACGCCGCGTCCGGCGACGTGCACAACTTCATCGGCGGAGCGTTCGCGCCCGCCGCGAGCGGCGAGACGCTCGAGGACCGCGACCCCGCGCGCG
>CAYGST010000218.1:0-7748 GCA_964352415.1 uncultured Planctomycetaceae bacterium
GAACAAGGCCACGCTCCAGGCCATCCTGACCTTCCACGTCGTCTCGGGCCGCATGGAGGCCAAACAGGTCGTCAAGGCTCGCTTCGCCGACACGCTCAACGGCCAGCGCGTTGGCTTCAAGGTCGATGACAACGGCGCCTTCATCAATGGCGCCAAGATCAGCACCACCGACATCCAGTGCTCGAACGGCATCATCCACGTCATCGACTCGGTGATCCTCCCGAGCAGCAACGACATCGTCGCCACGGCCGTCGAGGCCGGCAGCTTCAAGACGCTCGCCGCCGCCCTCGAGGCCGCCAAGCTCGTCAAGGCGCTCCAGGGTGACGGGCCGTTCACGGTCTTCGCTCCGACCGACGCCGCCTTCGCCGCCCTGCCCGCTGGCACGGTCGAGACCCTGCTGAAGCCCGAGAACATCGGTCAGCTCCAGGCCATCCTGAAGTTCCACGTCGTCTCCGGCCGCGTCTACTCGGACGCCGCCGCCAAGGGTGCGACCGTCAAGACCCTGAACGGCCAGGAAGTCACCACCCGCTCGACCAAGGAAGGCAAGGTCTTCGTCGGGCCGGCCGAGGTCATCAAGGCCGACATCGACACCAGCAACGGCGTCATCCACGTCATCGACCGCGTGCTTCTCCCCAAGTAGGCCCGAGGCTCGATCCAACGACTTCACGGGGTCGCCGGCAGACCGCCGGTGGCCCCGATTCTCTACCCGAAACCGACGATGAACCACGCTTACGCATCCAGGAGCTCATCGACCTCGAAATCCCGTCGGTTGGTTTTCACGGACCTGGAAAGGAGGCGGCCCACCGCGCCTGCTAGGCTGGCGGGACCCCGACGGGCCCAGCCCGTACGCCGCAACAAGCGCGGCCCGAAGATGACGGACGCCACCTCACCCGAAGCTCTGCTCCCCAGGATCGCCAGCGGCGACCCTGACGCTGTCGGAGCCTGCCTGCAGCGCTACAGCGCGCTGGTCTGGTCCCTCGCTCGAAAGTTCTGGTCCGACGTCGCGACGATCGAAGACGTCGTGCAGGAGATCTTCATCGAGCTCTGGCGCTGCGCCGATCGCTACGATCCGGCCAAGGCCTCCGAGGCGACCTTCATCGCAACGATCGCGCGTCGACGGATGATCGACCGCCGTCGGCGGACCTCCCGCGCTCCGGTGCAGGAGGACGTGATGGACCAGGACATCGGCGAGTACGACTCGAGCCTCGACCAGGTCGAGATCAGCGACGAGGCCCGCCTGGCGCGGGAGGCCCTCGACCAGCTTCGCCCCGAACAACGCAAGGTCATCCTGATGTCGGTCGTGGACGGCCTGACCCATCCGGAGATCGCGAGCAAGACCGGGCTCCCGCTCGGCACCGTCAAGAGCCACATCCGGCGCGGCCTCGACAAGGCCGCCCAGCTCGTGCGTTCCAAGCAGCAAGGGCAGGTGCCGCAATGAGCGATCACTTCGCAAGCTGGGACGACGTCACCCTGGAGCTGGCCGCGGACCTCGTGACGGAAGGCCTCGACCCGGCCGACCATCTCCAGCTCGAGGCCTCGACGCGACACGACGACCTCGAGGCGTTCGAGTTCGCCGTTGCCGAGATCGCTCTCGGCGGGCTCGGGGGCGTCGAGGCCCCGCCGGCCGAGGTCAGCGAGCGGCTGAAGCGCAGCGCCGACGCCTGGGTCGCAGCCACGAGCCTGTACCAGGACGAGGACGCAGTGGAGTCGCGCCTCGCCCCGCCCGCGCCCAAGGCGAACCCCTGGGTCGGCATCGGCGGCTGGCTCGCCGCGGCCGCGATGGCCGTCGCCTTCTTCACCCTGGGGGGCGGAGACTCGTCCGCGGTGACGCCTTCGAACTCCGAGCTGCGCGGCACCCTCGTCGCCCGGGCCGACGACCTCGTCCGACACGACTGGGTCAACACCGAGGACCCCGGCAGCCCCGGGGTCAGCGGCGACGTGGTCTGGAGCAGCGACCTTCAGGAGGGCTACATGGTCTTCGAGGGCCTCGAGCCCAACGACCCGAACAAGGAGCAGTACCAGCTCTGGGTGTTCGACGGCTCCCGCGCCAAGTGGGAGGAGAAGCCCGTCGACGGCGGCGTCTTCGACGTCGATGCCAGCGGCAAGGTGACGATCAAGATCGATCCGAAGCTCGAGATCCGCGAGCCGGGCATGTTCGCGATCACGATCGAGAAGCCCGGCGGCGTGGTGGTTTCGGAGCGCGAGCGCCTGGTGCTGATCTCCGAGCTGTCGAGCTGACCCCGCGCGGCCGGCGCAGCGCGCCCGCCGCCCCGAGAAGCCTCGGTACACGAAGAAGGCCCCGCCAGCCGAGCTGACGGGGCCTTCTTCGTGGTCTCGCGGGGCGAGCCGACGCTCGCCTAGGAGCTCTTCAGGCCGACGAGCTGCCGTCCCTTCTCGACGGCGGCGCGTGCGGTCGGGGCGAAGTCGTCCGCCCCGCAGCGACGCCAGGCCCCGTCCACGTCGAGGAAGGCCTGGCCTCCGACGAGGATCTTCAGCTCGGGACAGGCGGAGCGCAGGGCGCCGATGCACGACTGCACGGATTGCCGCTGCGTGTCGAGCGTCGCGCCGATGCCGACCAGGTCGACGCCGTGCTGCGCGGCCATGTCGGCGAGCTCCTCCGGCGGCATGTCGGTGCCGAGGCAGATCGTGCGCCAGCCGTCGAGCTCGAACTCCGCAGCGATGATCTGAATCCCGAAGCCGTGGCAGTCGCCGGCGACCGCCGTCAGTAGGACGGACTTGCCGTTCGGCTCGGCGACCGGCGTGTCGGCGAGCGTGCGCGCGAGCAGCTTCTGCGTCACCGCGGTCGCGAAGTGCTCCTCAGCGATGGTGAGTCGGTTGAGGTGCCACTCGCGTCCGATCTCGCGAAGGGAGGGCACGAGCACGAAGTGGATGGCCTCTTCGGACGTCAACGTGTTGCCTTCGATCGCACCGAGGACAAGCTCCATCGCGGCCGGCTCATCGCCGGCGCGCAGCGCAGCGAGGAAGCGAGCGGCGAGCGCGCCGTGGGGCGACGACTCGTCGATGTAGGAGACGTTCGGTGACGGCACCTCATCGAGCGCCGCGCGCGCGGCGTCGTAGTAGGGGGTGAGCGCAGCCTCTCCGTTCGGAATGTTCTCCTGGAGCGTCTCCTGAGCGAGGCCGAGCAGGCAGCGGAGCGCATTGGCCGAGTGGCCGCGTGCTTCGAACGCGTCTCGGGACCAGAGGATCTGCTTCACGAAGCCCTGCGGTGCGCCGTCGCCCAGCGCGGCCGCGAGTTGCAGCAGGTGCTGCTCGACGTGCCGCTTCCACGAGTCGAAGTCACCGACGCTCGCGGCGGCGTCCGAGGCCTCCTCCTGCAGACGGGAGGCGATCATCCCGGAGAGGCCGGGGGCGCTCGCGCGGAGGATACCGGCGGCGAGAGGTTGGGGTTGGGGCTGGCTCAAGGCAGGGATGGTGAGGCTCGGGGACGCCGACTCTTGTACCAGATAGGGGCCCTCGAGGCTCCTCGGGGGCCATCAGGCCTCCGGGATAGGAACTTCGATGTGTTCGGGCGTCTGGATTCCACGGAGTCGCCTCGGAAGCCCGGGGCGTGGCCCCTTGGGCGACGGGGCCTTAGGCTCCAGGGCATGAGACCTCCCGTTCGTAGCCTGTTCACGCCCTGGATCCTCGTCGTCGCCTGCAGCGCCCCTGCCGAGCAGGAGCCCGCCTCCCTGGCCCCGCCGACGCCCCTCCAGGAGCTCGGCGCCTGGATGTCGGGCACCTTCTCGAGCGCCCAGCAATCGGCGACCGACCCGGACGGCTACTTCGACATCCGCCTGCACATGGTCCCGATCTGGACGGAGCGGGCGGACGGACCGTGGCTGTACGTGGAGCAGGCGGCGGCTTCGGCCCCGGACGAGCCCTATCGGCAGCGCGTCTATCACCTGGTGGAGCGGGACGGCGGCGGCCTGCGCGTGGACGTCAACGAGTTCCCCGGCGACCCGCTGCGCTTCGCTGGCGCCTGGACGGAGCCGTCGGCCTTCGACGCGCTCCAGCCCGAGGACCTGATGCCGCGCACGGGCTGCTCCGTCCACCTCGAGCGCTCGGGCGGCGGCTACACGGGCTCCACCCTCGGCGAGGGCTGCGCGAGCACCCTGCGGGGCGCGTCCTATGCGACATCCTTCGTGACCGTCACGGAGAACTCGGTCACGAGCTGGGATCGGGGCTTCGACGGGTCCGGCGAGCAGGTCTGGGGGCCGACGGACGGGCCCTACCGGTTTCAGAAGCAGGCGCCGGAGCCGACCGGCAACTGAGGGTCTCGGAGGGGGGTCTCGCCGCGGAAGGGCGCCGCGAGCGCGGAGGAAAGCGGATCGCCGACTCGGGTGTCGCAATCCCCCGTGAATCCCTCACCCGCTCTCCCCTCCCTGGACGATGGGCTGGGCGCGGTCCCCGCCCATGTCCCCGATCCAGCCCTCACGACCCTTCTGCCCCGAGAGCGCCCTCGACGCTCTCCCCGAGGCGGTTCTCGTCCTCGATGCGGAAGGCCGCGTGCTCTGGTCGAATCGCGCGTGGGTCGAAGCCCTCGGTGCGGACCACCGGCTCGAGGACTACCTCCAGCTCCTGCGCGACTGGAACGAGCCGGAGCTCGCGGATGCGCTGCGCGCCTACCTGGCCGGCGGCGAGTCCCGCTTCGTCGCGGAGTTCCATGTGCCCGGGGTCGAGGGCGACCTCTGGTTCGAGCTCGACGTCTCGCGCACGGCCCGCGACGGAGCGGTCGCGCGGCACCGGCTGCTGGAGCAGGCGCCGGGTCAGCGTGAGCTCGAGCGTCGCATCCAGCAGGTGCGGATGAGCGCCACGGACATGGCGGGCATCGGCGGCTGGAGTCTGAACATCGAGACGAACGAGATTCACTGGACCGAGGAGGTCTACCGGATCCACGAGGTCGAGCCTGGCGTGAAGCTCAGCGTCGAAGCGGCCTTCGAGTTCTACGCGCCCGAAGCGCGCGACGAGATTCGCGAGGTGGTCGCGCGCTCGATCGAGACGGGGGAAGCCTGGGACGTGGTGCTTCCCTTCGACACGGCGAAGGGACGCCGGCTCTGGGTGCGGGCCATGGGGCGCGCGCAGTACCGCGAGGGGAAGCCGATCTTCCTCTACGGCGCCTTTCAGGACGTCACGGAGCGGCACCTCGAGAGCGTTCGCCACAAGATCAACGAGCAGCGACTGGAGATCGTGCTGGAAGGATCCCGCGACGGCTTCTGGGACTTCGACCCCGCCACCGGTCGCATCTGGTACTCGCCGAGCTTCCACCGCCTCGTCGGCTACGAGGACGAGGGCCTGCCCGAGCAGGTCGAGGACTACCTCGGCTTGCTGCACCCGGACGATCGCGAGGCCGTGGCGGAGGCCGTGACGGCGCACCTGGAGGAGCGCGCGACCTACGACGTCGAGTACCGGCTGCGCTGCAAGGACGGTGACTACCGCTGGTTCCGGGCGCGCGGCCTCGCGCGCTGGGACGCGGGCGGCGAAGCCCTGCGCATGGCAGGCTCGATCGTCGACATCACCGAGTCCAAGCGCGTCTTCTACGCGATGGAAGAGGCGCGTCAGGAGGCCGAGGCGGGCAGCCGTTCGAAGTCGGCCTTCCTGGCGAACATGAGCCACGAGATTCGCACGCCGATGGCGGCGATCATGGGCTTCGCGGACCTCGCCCAGGGTGAGTGCACGCCCGAGGAGCAGAAGGAATACCTCGGCACGGTGAATCGCAACGCGAAGTACCTGCTGACGCTGCTCAACGACATCCTCGACCTCTCCAAGATCGAGGCTGGTAAGCTCACGGTCGAGAGCGTGCCGATGTCCGTCCACGAGCTGCTCGAAGAGGTCCGGGCGCTGCACTCCGTGCCTGCACGCGAGCGGGGCATCGAGTTTCGGGTCGAGTGCGGAGACGACGTACCTTCGATGGTGGAGGGCGACCCAGTGCGATTGCGGCAGGTGCTCGTCAACCTCGTCAGCAACGCGATCAAGTTCACGACGGTTGGCAGCGTGCGCATCGCGGCCTCCTACGACTCGTCAAGCCGCGAGCTCGAGGTCCACGTGACGGACACCGGCATCGGCCTCTCCACGGATGAGGTCGAGCGACTGTTTCAGCCGTTCACGCAGGCCGATAGCTCGACCACGCGCCGCTTCGGCGGTACGGGCCTCGGTCTCTCGATCAGCTCGCTGCTGGCCGAGAGCCTCGGCGGTCGCATCACCGTGAGTTCGGTTCCGGGCGAGGGATCGCAGTTCTCGCTGAGCGTGCCGCTGGAGCCGACGAGCGCAGCGCCGATGCAGTCGGCGCACTCGCAGCCCGCGAACGCCGGGCGCGGCTCGGCGCGCTCGAGTCTTGAGGGCAAGCGGGTCCTGCTCGTCGACGACGGCCGCGACAATCAGCGTCTGATTGGCCTGCATCTGCAGCGCGCGGGGATCGAGGTCACCTCCGCGAAGAACGGCCTGGAGGCCATCGAGCGGGTCGAGGCCACGCAGCGCGAGGCGCCGACGTTCGACCTCGTCCTGATGGACATGCAGATGCCCGAGATGGACGGCTACACCGCGACGCGCGCCCTGCGCGCGAGCGGCTGCACGCTACCGATCGTGGCGCTGACGGCCAACGCGATGTCAGGCGATCGCGAGGCCTGCCTGGCCGCGGGGTGCGACGACTACCTGTCGAAGCCGGTCGATCCCGTCGTCCTGATCCAGCGCTGCACGACCTGGATTCACGGCGTCGGCGCGGACTTCGACGCGAGCTGATCGCCGAGCATCCCGAGCAGCGCGTCGACCCACTCGGGTGAGGCGTTCAGCGAGGGGACGAGTCGCAGCGCCTCGCCGCCGGCTTCCTTGAAGTCGTCCTCGGCGCGCATCCCGATCTCCTCGAGCGTCTCGAGGCAGTCGGCGACGAAGGCGGGGCAGAACACCGCGAGTCGCTTGATGCCGGCCGCGCCGAACTCCTTCACGACCTCGTCCGTGTACGGCTTGATCCAGGGATCGCGCCCGAGCCGCGACTGGAAGCTGTACGAGCTGTTCGTGTCGTCGCGCCCGAGCCGCTCCTGCAGGCCGCGCGTCGTCGCAACGCAGTGCGCGCGGTAGCAGTTCCGGTTCGCCTCGACGATCGTGTCGCAGCAGTTGGGCACCTCGAAGCAGTGCTTGCCGGTGAGGTCCGTCTTGCGGCAGTGCCGCTCGGGGAGCCCGTGGTAGCTGAACAGCACGTGGTCGGGCTGGAACTCCTCGAGGACTGGCTTGCCGATCGCGGCGAAGGCGTCGAGGAAGCGCGGGTCGTCGTAGAAGGCCGGCACGAAGTCGACCAGCGGCGTCGACCAGCGCTCGGCCGCGAGGCGTTCGACGGCTTCGATCGACGAGCCCGACGAGCTCTCGGCGAACTGCGGGTAGAGGGGAATGCACAGGATGCGCTCCGCGCCCTCGGCCTTCAGCTCGTCGAGCGCATCGGCGAGCGAGGGCGAGCCGTAGCGCATCCCGAGCCGGACCCGCACGTCGGCGAGGCGTTCTTGCACGGCGTCGCGCAGGTCCAGTGAGTGGAACAGCAGCGGCGAGCCGCGCTCGGTCCACACCTGGCGGTAGGCCTCCGCGGACTTCGGCGCGCGGAACGGCGCGATGATCCCGTTCACGAGCAGCCAGCGGGGAACGGCGGGGATGTCGATCACCTTCGGATCGGAGAGGAACTCGCGCAGGTAGCGACGCACCTCCGGCGCGCGGGGGGCGTCGGGCGTGCCGAGGTTGACGAGCAGGACGGCTCGGCGGCGGGTCGA
>CAYGST010000219.1:0-7726 GCA_964352415.1 uncultured Planctomycetaceae bacterium
CCACGGAGCCGCCCATGAAGCGAACCTCTCCGGAACACCTCCTGACCCCCAAGGCCGACCTGACGCCGATGATCGACGTCACCTTCCTGATCCTGATCTTCTTCCTGTGCACGCTGCGCTTCAAGACGCTCGAAGGGCAGCTCGGCGCGTACCTGCCGAAGGACGGAGGCGCAGCTTCAACTCCCGCCGAAGCACCCGAGGCTCTCGAAGTCGGCATCCGCGTCGTTCGCGAAGGCCAGCGCCTCGCGCCGAACGGCGAAGCGCCGTGGGACGCGAGCGGCGGCGGTCGCTACGTCTGGTCGAGCGACCGCCAGGTGAGCTACTCGCTCGGTCCGCGGCGCGGCCTCGACCTCGCGCAGCTGCGCTCAGAGCTCGCGCGCTATGGGACGAGCTCCGAAGCGACCGACGTTGTGCTCGCGCCCGCGAACGGCGTCGTTCAGGCTGAGGTCGTCACCGTGCTCGACGCCTTGATCGACGCGGGCTACCTGAGCGTCCGCGTGCGCGGCGCCGAGCGCTGAGCGGGATCGATCCGCGCGGCTCGCGCTCCAGCCAGCGCGAGCCGCTGCGATCCGCCGGCGTCGGAACCGCGTCACGCCGTGGATCGCCACTCCGGCGAGCGACCCGGGCGTCCCATGGCGTCCGGTGCCCGCCGGCCCTGTTCGGCTCCTGTAGGACCCTGGCCGCGGCGCCGCGGCCGGCGCTAGGATGCGCTCGTCCGCATCCCCGATCCCACAAGGAGACCGCCCCATGCGCCCGAAGCACATCACCGCCCTGACCCTTCCGCTCCTGCTCGCCTTCACGAGCTGCAGCTCGACCGATCACGACGACACCCACGAGCGCGCTGACACCGACGGCGCAGCTGCCGCGCTCGAGGCCGCCGAAGAGCAGGCCGAAGCGCCCGATCCCGACGAGCTCGCCAAGCTGGAGCACGACCTCCGCTCCGCGCAGGTCAAGCTCGAGATCGCGCGCCTCGAGATGGAGGGCGCCCAGATCGAGCAGGCGCAGTCACTCGACCACGCGCGCACCAAGCTCGCGCTGGCCGAGGCCGAGCTGGCGAACTACGCCGAGGTCGAGATGACGAATCGGCTCGAGGGCGAACAGCTCTCCCTGCAGGGCGCCAAGGACAGCGCCAAGGACGCCGAGGACGAGCTCACACAGCTCGAGATCATGTACCTGGAGCAGGACCTCGAGGAGATGACCCGCGAGTACGTCATCTCTCGCGGTCGCCGTCGCGCGGCGCGCGCCATGGGTCGCATCGCCATCGCCGAGCGCGAGATGCAGGCGCTGAAGGACTTCGAGCTCCCCTCGAAGCGCGCCAAGCTCGAGATGGCCGTGACGCAGGCGCGCGAGTCCGTCGAGGCCGCCGAGCGCTCCAACGTCGTCGCGATGATGCGCAAGGAGCTCGCGGTCGGCGATGCCGAGATGGCCGTCGAGCGCGCCGCCAAGAAGCTCGACGAAGCCCGTGAAGGAGACGCCTCGTGAGGTTCGCCCTCGCCGCGCTGTGCGCCGCCGCCACCCTGGCGGTGCCCGCCGGCGCGCAGGAGAGCGATCAGGAGGCGAAGCCCGAGCGCAAGCGGGCCGAGCAGTTCTCGCCCCCCGCGACCGAGGACGTCTCGCTCGGCGTCGAGGCCGGGCTGCAGTACCTGCTCGACACGCAGAACGAGGACGGCTCCTGGGGCGGCACGGTCAACGCGACCTTCACCAGCGGCTTCGCGAACCCCGCGACCTACCGCATGTGGCAGATCGGGACGACCGGCCTCTCCATGCGCACGGTGCTGGAGAACGGCCAGCTCGACAAGCACGAGGAGGCCGTCGACCGCGCGCTCGACTTCCTGATCGCGAACTCGGACCCGCGGCGCCCCGCCGACTGGGACGTCGACAACAACTGGGCGATCATCTACGGGCTCGACGCCGTCTCGCGCGCCCTGCAGCACCCGCGCTACAAGGACCACGAGAAGACGCCCGCCCTGCGCGCTGCGGGCCAGCAGCTGCTCGTGAACCTGAAGAAGTACCAGTCGCCGCGCGGCGGCTGGGGCTACTACGCGAACTCGCGCGAGGCCTGGCAGCCGGAGTGGTGCACCTCGTTCATGACCGCGGTCGGCGTGCTCTCGCTGATCGAGGCCAAGGCTGCCGGGCTGGAGTTCGAGGAGAAGCTCTACACGACGGCCGTCCGCGCCCTCGAGTACACGCGCCTGCCGAGCGGCGCCTACGACTACGGGCTCGCCCCGTCGCCGCGGCACCTCACGATGGAGTCGATCAACCAGGTCAAGGGCTCCCTCGGCCGCATCCAGGTCGGCAACCTCGCGCTCTACCGCGCGGGCAAGGACGTGTCCCTCGAGGACATCGAGTGGGGCCTCGAGCAGTTCGTCAAGCACCACAAGTTCCTGCGGGTGGCGCGCAACAAGCCGATCCCGCACGAGGCGTACTACGCGAACGCCGCGTACTTCTACCTCTTCGCGCACTACTACGCGTCGCAGACGGCTGCGCTGCTCCCGAAGGAGAAGCGCGAGCGCTTCGACCCGTTCATCCAGTGGGGCATCCTGATCGCCCAGCAGGACGACGGCGCCATCTGGGACTTCTGGATCGCCAAGAACACCAAGGCCTACGGCACGGCGTTCGGCGTGATGGGGCTCGAGAACACGATGGAAGGGGGCGGCACCCAGTAGCTCGAGTCCGGCGACCGGACGACGAAGACGTCGCGGTCGAAGACCCCCCGCCGCTACCCGAGCGACGGGGGGTCTTCGTCCAGCGGAGCGGACCGCGCGCCAGCCCTCAAGGGCAGAAGGTGACCCGCAGCCCGTCGGTGAGGTTGAAGCCCGTGGCGGAGGACGCCCCGCCGTCGCGGTAGTAGAACTGGAAGTACCACGTCGAGCCGGGAAGGATCTCGCCGGCGCCGTCGGCGGGGGGGCCCGAACGGACATCGAGCGGGCGGACCGCAGAGCCGACCCCGTCCGTCAACCCCGCCGGCCCCAGCCGGAAGATCCCAGGAGCCCCGGAGCCGACGCAGAGCCACCCGTCTCCGAATGGCACCTC
Source organism: uncultured Planctomycetaceae bacterium (assembly GCA_964352415.1). GTDB lineage: Bacteria > Planctomycetota > UBA1135 > UBA1135 > JABACD01. The sequence continues at coordinate 3,034 of CAYGST010000219.1, forward strand.
GGCCGGGCTCGCTCCGTAGAAGAACAGGCCGTACTGATTCGGCGCCGCGCGCGTCACCTGCAGCTGAAAGCCGTTCGTGGTCAAGCTCGTGGGCCCGCTCGAGCCGATCGAGGCGACAGTCCCGCTGGAGTTCGCCGTGGCGGAGCAGAAGCTCGTCGCTTCCCCTCCCTCGATGGCGAAGGTGTACGCACCGCCGCTCTGATCAGAGTCTCCGTCCGCGCCGATCGCGCCCGCCAGAACGACGCCGTCTCGTGCGTCGACGTCTGCGCCGATCTGGTAGCTCGTCGCGAGATCACCAGCCGTGAGCACCGTGTCGAACGACCAGCTCGTGCCGTTGTACCCATAGGCGATCACCCGCCCTGCGTTGTTCAGCGGGACGTCGTCGAGCGCCCCACCGACGTACATCCGGTTGCCGTCGAGGGCCAGTGCGGTGACACCGCTGGCGCCGAGCCCCGCAGGTGGAGAGACCCCTTGAGTCAGCTGCCAACCGCTCCCCGGGGCGAAGTCGTAGACGAAAGCGGACTTCGGCCAGTTCGAGGAGACGAGGACTCGCTCGTCCTCGATGTCGACGCGGCTGCCGAACTGGCTTCCGTTCCAGAGCTGCAGCTTCGTCTGCGGCCACTGGTCCCCGTTCTTCCGAAACACGAACGCCGCCCCCGTAGTACTCCCGTTCGGGTGCGGGTGCGTCCGTGCTCCGACCACGGCCACGTCTCCGTCGAGCGCCACGTCCTCGCCGAATCGCGAGTTGTCGCTCACGACGTCGAAGCCCTTCAGAATCGCCGTCTCCCTCCAGTCGTCAAGTACCTGGTCGAAGACGTAGGCGGTTCCCGTCGCCCCCCCGCTCGCGCCGACGAGAATCCGGCCGCCACTGATGTCCACAGAGATCCCGAACTCCCGGAAAGCCGCGGCATCCGATGACAGGAGCCTCGCCGTCTCCGTCCAGCCGCTCGGTCCGCGCTCGAACACGAACACCGCTCCGGTGTTGTCGCCCAGGTCCGCCGCGTCCGGGTTGCCGACCACGAGCGTCTCGCCGTCGATCGCCACGGCTTGTCCGAAGTCCTGCACGAGGGTGACGCTCGTCGGCGTCACGCGCTCGTCCAGCACCAGGCCGGCAGGAGTCCGGCGGTAGACGTAGACGGCACCGGCGTCTGCGACCGAGTTCGCCGTCTCATGGAAGGAGCCGACAGCTGCGTACTCGTCCGAGATCGCCACGGCGCCGCCATAGCCGTCAAAGGTCTGCCCCCCCTCGGCGGTGAGCTTCTGGAGCTGGCACTGCGCGAAACCCGGAGCCCCTAGCAGGAAGGCGGCGAGTAGGAAGCCCGGAACGAGGGATCTCGGCATGGGACGGAAGCTGGAGGGGTTGCGAGCGAGACTTCGCTCTGAGCTGAGGACGCCTCGAGCCTACACGCACTGCGTGGATCCGGGGATCGCCGGCCCGGACCACGCGGCCAGGCGAACTCGTCCGGCGGAGAGCCAACGTCCGTGTCGCTGCCTCAGGACCCCGCGCTCGCCGCCGCCGCGCCCTTCGGCGCGCGCAGCGTCACGAGGACGCACAGCGCGACGAGCAGGCCGACCGCGATCGTGCCGCGCAGCTCGAGCAGGGCGCGCCAGAGACGGCCCTGCTGCTCAGCAGCGTCCCCGCGCAGGACGCGAAGGTGGGAGCGAGCGGCAGCGGCGAGCACATGGCGTTCGTCCGAGTCACTTCCGTGGTGCACAGCCTGTTCGTCGAGGTAGGCGGCGAGCTGGCCGAGGTCGATCTCGGGCGGCGCTCCGAAGCGCCCGATGAGTCGCAGGCCCCAGTCGGTCGAGTCCAACCAAACGAACGACAGGCGCCCCTCCACCGGATCCCCCCCGTCGTCACGATTCACGAGCGACGGCGACGGCGCGAACGAGCCCTGTTCGAAGCCGGGCCCGCCGGTCCACGAGTCCAGCAAGGTGCGACGAACAGCCGGCGCCAGCTGCTCGATCGAGTCGCTGCGCTCGAGCTCCTCCAGGAAGCGCACTCGACACCAGAGCTCCTCGAGGTCGCCGAAGCCCGTCTCCTCGCGAGCCCCTTGGACGATCCTCGCCGCGATGTGATCCCGCTCGGCGTCGTCGAGCCCCTCGAAGCGCAGCCGCGCCATGCACGGTAGGTAGTCGTGCGCGCAGTTCCGAAGCGGCGTCGAGGACTTCGTCAGCTGCTCCTCCTGGTATCCGTTGCGGTAGCGCGCGAGGTCCTCCGCGCGGATCAGTCCAATCTCGTCGAGCGGCCAGTACCCCAGCGGATTCGGGAGCTCCTTCGCCGTCCGGGAGCGATCCAGACGCGCGTGGACCGCCCCGGCGAGGAGCGTCAGGTCAGGCTCCGCTCCGCCGTCCGCTCGTAGGTGGTGCGCCGCGCCGGAGAGCCGACCGAACAGAGGGGTATCGGAGATCGCCTCGAACTCCCGTTCGACGTACTGGACGGCGTCGGCGCGGTGTGCGCGTCGCTTCGCATTCTGTGCGAGCAAGACGACCGCGCCCAGCAGGATGAGGAAGAGCGGCAGCATGGCCAGGGTCAGCCCCGCGCGCATGAGCCGATCGCCGCGGCCGCGGAAAGCGAGCGCGAAGCAGGTCACGCCACCGAGGATCAGCAGGGTCGGCGCGACCGCCTGAATCCAGCTGGGCGCATGAACCGGAACGCTCCCACCGAGGCTGAATGAGAAGCCCCACCCCAGCGTGGTCAGCTGGAACTGGCCGACGCGCCTGCCGACTTCCTCGCGCGTCGCGACACCCGCGCGCCCCAGCGCGCCGTAGAGACCGATCAACGCGAACATCGAGAGCGCCACGAACAGGATCACGGCCTCCGTCGGCGCGCGCAGCGCGAGGTAGACGAGCACGCCGAAGCTCATGAAGGCCGCGAGCCAGTGGCGACGCCACCAGCCCATCACTTCGTAGTGAGCCTCCTTGGCCTGGGTCGTCTGCGTGCCGGGTGCGCCGCTGCGGCGCGCGGCGAAGAAGAAGCTCGCGACGACGGTGACGAGCGCGATGGCGGGGAACGCGATCACGCCGGGCAAGAGCTTCCAGACGCTCTTCTTGAGCGCCAGCCCGCCGGCGACGAGCCCCGCCTCCGCCAGCTCACGCGGCAAGAGGAACGGCGGCAGGAAGGCGGCGGCGCTGCGCAGCCAGCTGCTGAAGCGCAGCGGCCCCGCGGCCTTCACGTCCCCGCTCGCCTCGCCGCGCTCGACGCGCTCGCGCACGCCAGCGGCGAACGCTTCGGGCTCGGGGGCGAGCGGCGCCAGGGCCGCGGCGATCGCGCCGCCGAGGTCGTCGTCGAAGGACCCGCTGTGTCCCGGCTGGCCGGGCTGCGGCACGCGTTCGTCTCGTTCGGTCATCGTGCGTCCTCCGCTCCGTCCCCGGCCGCGCCGCAGGCGGCGGCGTCCAGTCGTTCCTTCAGCGCGAGCCGCGCGCGGTGCAAGCGACCCTCCACGGCGCGCTCGCTGATCCCGAGCAGACCGGCGATCTCCGCCAGCCCGCTGTCCTCGACGTAGCGCAGGTGCAGTACCGTCTTCCACTTCGCCGGCAGGCTCTCGATCAGAGCGCGCAGGTGTGCGGCGGCGTCGTCCTCGCCGGTCTCGGGCTCCGTCGTCTCCGCGGGTGCCAGCTCGCGTCGAGCGATCGCGTCGGGGCGGCGCGTCTTGCGGCCGTGCGCGAGCCACAGCTTGTTCGCGATCCCCCGCAGCCACGCGCCCGCGGCGCCGGCGTCCGACCACTCGCCCTCGAAGCGCTCGCGGGCGAGATAGGCCTCCGCGAACGCATCCTGGGCGAGCTCCACCGCGTCCCGCGGCGACGCGCCCCAGGAGGCGAGCAGGCCGACGAGCGGGCCACGGAAGCGCGCGATGAGGTCATCGAGGTCCATCGCCGCCCATTGCAGCGGGAGCGCCGCGACCCCACGCCGATCTCGGACAACTTTTCTTCCGCTCCCCCTCCGGGCGCCCAACCAGGCCTCGCCGCAGAGGCGCCTCCGGTCGACGCCCCTCGCCGAGGGGCCTGGGCGTGGTGCGACAGCGTCGGGGCGGAACAAGCCGCCCTGAACACTAGTGCTGCGTCTTGCTGCGCAGGCGCGAGCCCGCCAGCGCCGCGCGGCCGAACTGGGCGACGTGGCGCAGGGTCTCGGCCGGGTGGCGGCGGAAGCGGCGGGCGAACTTGCGCGCGCGGTGCAGGACGACCTCCATGGACGGGCGCGTGAAGAGCACGTTGACCTCGGTCTCCTTGCGCAGCGCGAGCAGGGTCTCCAGCGGAACGTGCGGCGTGTACCAGCGCGGCGTCTCGCCGTTGCCGTAGCGCTTCGCCTCGTCCCGCCAACCCTCCGCGAAGGAGTAGGACTCCGAGAGGACGCCCGCCTCGATCGCCATCGGGTAGAGCGGCGTGCCCGGATAGACGCTGAGGCCGACGTTGGCCTTCAGCTTCGAGACGGCGAGGCCGCGCGCCTCCTGGATCGAGTGGCGCAGGTCGTCCTCGGTCTCGTCGCCGATGCCGATCAGGTAGGAGCAGCGCACGGTGAGGCCCGCCTCCTGCGCCCAGTCGACGGCGCGGCGCACCTGCTCGACGGTGAAGCCCTTCTTGAGCCACTTGAGCGTGTCGGGGTTCATCGACTCCGCGCCGAAGGTCAGGACCTGGCAGCCCGCCGCCTTCATCGCCTGCATCAATTCGAGGCTGAGGCAGTCGACGCGCGTCG
>CAYGST010000220.1:0-7695 GCA_964352415.1 uncultured Planctomycetaceae bacterium
TGCACGAACTCGAGGGCGAGGTCGACCTGCTCCCCAAGCCCTTCGACGTCCCCGAGCTCCTGCGCCGCGTGCGCGCGGCGCTCGACCGGGAGCGGCCCACCCGCTGAGTCGAGTGGCTAAGAGGGCTCGGGGACCGAGCCCGAGGTGGCCGCGGCGACCAGCGACGCGGGTTCGCCGTGCGGGCTGGCTGCCCGCGAGCTCGTCGGGACCACGGCGCAGAGCTTCGTCTGGGTCGTCGCCAGCTCCTCGACCGTCAGCTTGCGGAAGCGCGGGTCGCTCGCGAAGTGCTCGCGGGCGTACGCGACGTTCTCGGGCGTGACCAGCCGCTCGGTGACCGTGGCCTCGAGGCCCGCGGATTCGAACAGGCGGGCGAACTCGGGCGAGCGTAGACGGTTCTGGTAGTTGAGGTAGCGGCTCGTGGCGAGGCGCCAGAGGCGTGGGCTCCAGCGCAGGTAGCCGAGCTGCGGAACGCGGGGGTCGGTGATGGAGTGGAAGTCCTTCGTGTCGACGATGTGGAACGTCTTGCCGTCGCGCTTGAGCGCGCGGGCCCACTCGGCGGTGAGCGCGGCGAGGTCGTCCGGCGTCACGCGCTGGAGTACGGAGTTCGAGTAGACGAGGTCGACGGAGCCCGTCGCCAGCTCCGCGCGGCGCGCGCTGCGCGTGACGATGCGCGTGCAGCGCAGCCCGGCGAGCTGTTCGTGCAGCGGCCGGTCGGCGAGGGCCGCGAGCTCGTCGGCTCTGCGGTCGAGGCCGGCGTCCTCGAGGCCGGGCCACTCGCGCACGATGGGCGCGAGGCGCGGCGCGAGGCGCAGCAGCTCGCCGAGCAGCTCGGGGCGCAGCCACGGCGTCGCGTCGTAGGTGGTCAGTCGCCGCGCGCCCGCGAGCGCGAATAGCACGAGGTCCGCGCCGTGCCAGCCGGTGCCCTGTTCGACGACGACCTTCGGCGGCGCGATGCCCGCGGCGGCGAAGTCCGTGACGCGCGCGCGCGCCTCGGAGAGGACGAACTCCGGATCGACGAGCCCGCGCCAGCTGCCGCGGCGGAGCTTGACGGCTTCCTGCACGCGGTAGAGCCCGGGCACGAGGCCGAGCACCTTCTGGGAGGCGAGCTTGAGGAGATAGCGGGTCGGCCAGTTCACGGAGACGGGGTCGAGGGTCGAAGGCGTTCGGCTAGGACGTAGAACTGCCCCGCGCTGCGATGGAGCGCAGGCTCCGTGTCCTAGGTCGGAGCTGGGCCCTGCGCGCACGAGGCGCCGCGACCTGTGGGGAGCGCGCATTCCCAGCGCAGGGACCCGAAGGGGCCCGCGGGGGGCCCCGAGGCGCGTTGCGCTGCCGGATCGACCGAGCCCGGCGCGGTGGACTCGGGCCTGGCGCCTTCCTACCCTTGGCGACCGCGGTCACCGGCAGCGCCCGTCGCGCAGCGGTCCGCGGGAACCCACGACGACCCACCTGGCGCCCGCGAGGGCCCACGACGACCCACCTGGTGCCCGCGAGGGCCCACGACGACTCGGAGCAACGGCATGGAAGGAGCGAAGCAACCCCTGGTCGGGGTCGTGATGGGCAGCGCCTCGGACTGGCCGACGATGAAGCACGTCGTCGCCATCCTCGACGAGTTCGGGGTGCCGAGCGAGCACGCCATCGTCTCCGCCCACCGCACGCCCGATCGCCTGCGCGAGTACGCAACGACGGCGGCGCAGCGGGGCTTGCGAATCATCGTCGCCGGCGCCGGCGGCGCGGCGCACCTGCCCGGCATGCTCGCGTCCTGGACGACGCTGCCCGTGCTCGGCGTTCCGATCGAGAGTCGCGTGCTGCGCGGCGTGGACTCGCTCCTGTCGATCGTGCAGATGCCCGGCGGCGTGCCGGTCGGCACATTGGCCATCGGCGACGCCGGCGCGAAGAACGCCGGGCTGCTCGCCGTACGCATGCTGGCGACGACGGACGCGAGCCTGACGAAGCAGCTCGAGGACTACCGCGAGTCGATGGCGGAGGCCGCGCTCGCCGCCGAGCTGAAATGAGCGGCCCGATCCTGCCCGGCGCCACGCTCGGCGTCCTCGGCGGCGGCCAGCTCGGCCGCATGTTCGCGATCGCCGCGCGCCGGCTCGGCTACCACGTGCGCGTCTTCGCGCCGGAGGAGGAGTCGCCCGGCGCCCAGGCCGCGGACTGGCACACGCGCGCGAGCTACGACGACCTCGAGGCCGTCGAGCGCTTCGCGCGCGAGGTCGACGTCGTCACCTTCGAGTTCGAGAACGTGCCGGCGGCGACGGCCGAGGCCGCGGGGCGTCACGCGCCGCTGCGCCCGGCCGGCGAGCTCCTGCACACGACCCAGGACCGCGTGCGCGAGAAGCGCGCGCTGCGCGCGCTCGGCCTGCCGATCGCCGACTTCGCCGTGATCGAGAGCGAGGCCGACCTCGCCGCCGCTGCGGAGGTCGTCCCGGGCGGCGGCGTGCTCAAGAGCGCGGCCTGGGGCTACGACGGCAAGGGCCAGGCGCGCGTGCACGAGATCGCCGAGCTCGGCGCCGCCTGGCGCGGGCTCGGAAGCCCGCGTTCGGTGCTGGAGGCCTGGGTGCCGTTCGAGCGCGAGGTGTCGGTCGTCGGCGCGCGCGGCCTCGACGGCGAGCTGGCGCTCTACGAGCCCTTCGAGAACGACCACGCGAACCACGTGCTCGACGTCACGCGCTGGCCGGCGCGCATCATGCCGCTCACGCGCGACGCCGCGCACGAGGTCGCGCGGCGCGTCTTCGAGGGCCTCGAGGTCGTCGGAACGCTGTGCGTCGAGCTGTTCGTCCTGCCGACGGGCGAGGTGCTCGTGAACGAGCTCGCGCCGCGGCCGCACAACTCCGGTCACCTGACGATCGACGCCCACGACACCTGCCAGTTCGAGCAGCAGGTGCGCGCCGTCTGCGGCCTGCCGCTCGGCTCCGTCCGTTCCCAGCGCCCCGCCGCGGCGATGGCGAACCTGCTCGGCGACCTGTGGGCAGCCGGCGAGCCCGACTGGGCCGCGGCGCTCGCGCTCCCCGGCGTCGCGCTGCACCTCTACGGCAAGTCGGAGGCGCGCCCCGGCCGCAAGATGGGCCACCTGACGGCGACCGCCGACACGCTCGAGGAGGCGGCGCGCCTCGTGACGACCGCCCGCGAGCGGCTCGCCGCGCGCAGCGGCACGCCGGCCTGAGGGGTAGGGGAACTCGCGTTCTCAGGTGGTCTCCCGCTCCGCTGTAGCCACGCGACCCCAGGACCAAGTCCATCGCAGCGGGCCCGCCCGTGGGCCCGATCGGGGAGCGGCACCCGAGGCGAGCCCGAGTGCGATCGGCGGACTCCAGGGCCGAGCGGGCGAGCTCAACGGCCAATGCGCAGCCCCACGCGCCTCACGCTATCTCTTGGAGAGGAAGCTGCTGAAGCTCGAGTAGACCAGAGGGAGGGTCACCCCGAACGAGCTGGCGTCGATCGCCCCGTCGCGATCGGAGTCGATGAGGAACAGCATTTCCTCGTTGTCGCTGTTGGGGCTGTGCAACCAGTAGATGTAGCCCTGAGTCACGTGATCGCCGTCCGAGGCTGCGATGTACGCATGAGCGGATCGGTCCAGCCCTGGCAGGACCATCGCGCCGGGATCCGGGCTAGGGTGCGACGGTTGTACCGCGACGCTCTTGACGACCTGACCCGACTGCAGGTCGATCTCGACGATCTCGTGAGTGTCCGAGTACATGGCGAACACGCGATCCGAGGCGCCTCTGTTGTTCCACATGTGGAGCACGTGCTTGGGAGCAGGGGAGATCATTCGCCGGATGGTAGTCTTGTCCTCGACCTCGAAGGTGAGGTCGGGGGTCACGGAAACGCCGGTCACTGGATCGATCGCTACCTGCGGGAGCTCTGTGAGCGGGTCCAGAGTGATGACCTGAGTCACGTTGCTGCCCTGTGGCGTCAGCCCGGCTACGACGATTCGCAGCGGTCCAGCCGAGATGGCCTCGGTCGGCCAAAAGTCGAGCGAGAGAATCTGTGTGCTGGTTGCCAGAGACGGGTCCTTGGGGATAAGACCGTCTGTCAGGCCCTGAACTTCGTAGAGCCACTTGATGTTGACTTGCTTGTCGAACGTGTTGTAGCTGAGGCGTCCGGTAGCTCGAGGCTGGTTCGTCAACAGTAGCACTGCCGACTTCTCGGTGCCCACGAGTCCGACGTCAGATCCATCGGGGAATTCGTCGTAGACAACAGGCGTGATCGGCTGTTGTGCTTGCTTGGGAAGAAACGAATGCGCCGCGGGAATCGCAAGTAGAGCGAGTGCCGAGGCGGCTCTCAAGGCTGTCTTCATGGTGTGAGGAAATTTCGGGCGCTGCAGTGCAGCTCGGCTCTGTGTCACCTTTGGATGACGTCACTCCAGGGGTCGCGGCGAGGACGATTCGTTGCGGAATGCCCTAATTGCAGCAGGGCGGCTTCTCATTGATCTGGCCCAGGTAGGCATTGTGCGAAGCCGGGCCGGTCGTACAGCCCAAGTTCTCCGAAAGTTGGAGCTGCCGATAGAGTCGATTCTTGAACTCTCTCCAGTTCTTGCAGATCCAGGCCTTTTCGGCCGCCGTTGCGCCGTCGCAAGCGAAGTACCCCATCTTGATAAGGTCGGCCAAGCCCATGGCAGCGTGGTTGACTCCATTGCAGGGATGCTCCGCGGTTCGGGGAGGCCCCGGATCGATGTCGCCCCAGGACGTGTCGGGATCTCCTGAGCTGTGCTCTCCCGGCGTATGGGCGGCAAGGGCCCGTCCTTGATGCTCCATCTCGTGGACAGCGACGACACCCTGCAGGAACCCTGGCTGAGACGTGTCGATTCCGATCGTGTTGTGATCCGAGGTTCCCGAGAGTCCAGGGGTGTCGACCAGATTGACCTCTCCTGTGTCGATCTTGTCCTGGAGTTCCTGGGCTGCTGCGGCTCCATCGACTCGTGCGACGGCTGCGACGACGACGCCTTGTTCAGCAGCGGACAAAGGTTGGTAACACTCGGCGCCGATGACATCGTCACCTGCCAGTACGGGGCGTGTGAGCGCTACAAGTGTCAGAATCGCGCAGCTGACTCGCCGAGGAAGAGAGGGCCAATTGCTGTCCATGGGGAGACGCATGGTGCTTTGTCGATCAACGAGGACTTGGCCAGCGAGAGTCATGGGGCGCGGTCGCTGCCTCGTCGGGGTCATCGGAAACATCGCTCGCGGGTAATCCGAGCCAGACTGGAACGTCTGGGGCTCCGGCAGTCTGGCGGGCTTCGGAGCACGCTTGCGGAACTCGCCCGAGAGGAGCCTGCGACGTCGGTTCGATCGGGAATTCGGAGGATTTCAATGTAATGCCCTTCGGAGTCGGAGGCATCTACAACACTTATGTCGATTGCACGTTGTCGGTTGCTTGACTTCGGGGCTCGAATCGAGGGCGGAAACCTGGAGTCCAAGACGAGGGGACTCGGCGCCGGGGCCCATCGGGCGGCGCTGGTCGTTCCGATGACTCCTGGGAAGCACTGGAGCCTCGGTGTCGTGCCTGCTGCCTGCCGGGGGCACCACCCGGCGCGAGGAGCGCCAGACGTGGGCTAGATTCGAAGGTGGAGTCGGTCACCTACGCAGCTTCCGAGGTCATGCGGCGGACCGCCTCCCGATCGACACGGCTCTCGACGGCCGAGTGCGCCTCGGTGACGCGGATCGTGGGGGCGTCGAGTCGCGACGCGAACGAGTCCATTGTCGAGCTGATAGCACGCGCCATACGGAGGGGCCGCTCCGGGACCCGCTACAGCCGCGCCAGGATCTCGTTGAAGGTCTGGCTCGGACGCATGGCCGCGGCGGTCTTCGCGGGGTCGGGGCGGAAGTAGCCGCCGAGGTCGACGGGGGCGCCCTGGACGTCGATCAGCTCGCCGGCGATCGTGTCCTCGTTCTCGCGCAGCGCCGTGGCGACCGGCGCGAAGCGCGTGGCCAGCTCGGCGTCGTCCGACTGCGCGGCCAGGGCCTCGGCCCAGTAGAGCGCGAGGTAGAAGGTCGAGCCGCGGTTGTCGAGCTCGTTCACCTTGCGCGAGGGCATGCGGCCGTGCTCGAGGTACTGGCCGACCGCGTCGTCCAGGGTGCGCGCGAGCAGCGCGGCGCGCGGCGCGTCGTTCTGCTCGGCGATCTTCTCGAGCGACGGGACGAGGGCGCAGTACTCGCCGAGCGAGTCCCAGCGCAGGTGACCCTCCTCCAGGAACTGCTCGACGTGCTTGGGCGCCGAGCCCCCCGCGCCGGTCTCGAACAGGCCGCCGCCGTTCAGCAGCGGGACGATCGAGAGCATGCGCGCGCTCGTGCCGAGCTCGAGGATGGGGAAGAGGTCGGTCAGGTAGTCGCGCAGCACGTTGCCGGTGACGGCGATCGTGTCCTCGCCGCGGCGAATGCGCTCGAGGGAGCGCTTCATCGCGTCGAGGGGCTTCGCGATGCTGATGTCCAGGCCATCCGTGTCGTGCTCCGGCAGGTAGGCCTCGACCTTGGCGATCAGCTGGGCGTCGTGGCCGCGGGCGGCGTCGAGCCAGAAGATCGCCGGGGAGCCGGAGGCGCGGGCGCGGTCGACGCCGAGCTTGACCCAGTCGCGGATGGCGACGTCCTTCGTCTGGCACATGCGGAAGAGGTCGCCCTCCTCGACGGACTGCTCGAGCAGGACGGCGCCCGCCGCGTCGACGACGCGGATCGTGCCCGGGCCCTGCGCGAAGAAGGTCTTGTCGTGGGAGCCGTACTCCTCCGCCTTCTTGGCCATCAGGCCGACGTTGGCGACCGTGCCCATGGTCGACGGGTCGAACTGGCCGTGGGCCTGGCAGTCCTCGACGACGGCCTGGTACTGGGTCGCGTAGGAGCGGTCGGGGATCATCGCGAGCGTGTCCTGCAGCTCGTTGGCGGCGTTCCACATGCGCCCGCCGTCGCGCACGACGACCGGGACCGACGCGTCGATGATGACGTTGTTCGGCACGTGCAGGTTCGTGATGCCCTTGCGCGAGTCGACCATCGCGAGCGCCGGGCCGTCCTCGTAGCACTGCGCCAGGTCCGCCTCGAAGGCGGCGCGCGTCTCCGCGGGCAGGCGCTCGAGCTTGTCTAGCACGTCCTGCAGGCCGTTGTTCACGTTGGCGCCGATCTCGGCCAGGGCGTCCGCGTGCTTGTCGAGCGCGCCGGCGAAGAAGACCGAGACGCAGTGGCCGAAGAGCACCGGGTCGGAGACCTTCATCATCGTCGCCTTCAGGTGCAGCGAGAGCAGCAGGCCCTCGGCCTTCGCGGCCGCGATCGTCTCGGCGTAGTAGGCGCGCAGGGCCTTCACGCTCAGCGACGCGCTGTCGATCACCTCACCGGCGAGCAGCGCCAGGCCGTCTTTCAGCGTCGTGGTCTCGCCGGAGGTCGCGACGAACTCGATGCGCGCGGTGGTGTCCGCGGCGAGCGTCGTCGAGGTCTCGCTGCCGAAGAAGTCACCGTCCTGCATGTGGGCGATGCGCGTCCTCGAGCCGGAGCTCGGCCAGTCCTGCATCATCCGGTGCGGGTGCTTCTGCGCGAAGGCCTTGACCGAGGCGGCGGGGCGGCGGTCGGAGTTGCCCTCGCGCAGCACCGGGTTCACCGCGGAGCCCAGCACGACCGAGAAGCGCGCGCGCAGCGCCTTCTCCGCGTCCGTCTTCGGCTCCTCGGGGAACTCGGGCACGTCGTAGCCCTGGGAGCGCAGCTCGGCGATGGCGTCCTGCAG
>CAYGST010000221.1:0-7692 GCA_964352415.1 uncultured Planctomycetaceae bacterium
GAACTGCCCGGCGTGTGGGGAAGACGCAGGCATGTGGCACGCGTCGCAGCGTCCAGCCCCGTCGGCGACCAGCACCTCGATCCGGCCGAGCGCGCGCTCCACGAGCCCACGACCGCCCCCCGGCAGGTGACAGGCCTCGCACTCCGCGCGCCCGTGGGCCCCGTTCAGCGCGAAGCTCGTCGAGGCCCCGTGGTCGAACGCCTCGCGCGCCAGCGCGCTGAACGAGGTCGTCACGTGGCACGCGCCGCAGCCCTCCGCGACGAGCTCACCGCGCAAGCGCCCGTCGTGCGCGTCATCGTGGCAGGCACTGCACTCGCTCGGGGCAGCGGCGAAGACGCGCACGGCGTCCGCCGGGACGGGGATCTCGTGGCACGCGATGCACTCTGCCTCGAGGTGCAGTCCGTCGAGCGCGAACGCGGTACGGCCGTGCAGGAGCGCGTCGAAGGACGACGGCGCGAAGGTCTCGCCGCCGTGGCAGGTCACGCAGGTGACGCCCGCGAACACGCCCTCGTCGAACTGCTCGCCGTGCGGGTTCTCGTGGCAGGCCGCGCAGTCGTCGACGGCGCGGCCCGGGAAGCGAGCTTCCCACGGCGCGGGGACGTCGCTCGCGGACTCCCCGTGGCACGCCGCGCAGTCCACGTCGGCGTGTTGCGCGTCGAGCGGAACGCCCGTGGCCGCGTGCAGCGCGCGTTCGAGCTCGCCTTCATCGAATCCCCCTTCGCTCGTCACGTGACAGTGCACGCAGCTCGCCTCGGACGAGGCGTCGATCTGCGCTGCCACCGCGCCGAGGAAGCTCGCAGCGTGCGGCGACTCGTGACAGCCTGCGCAGTCGCGCCCCACGAGGTCCACGCTCAGCATCGAGCGCGCCACGCCACGCTCAGTGCCCGCTTCGTGGCAGGCGGCGCACTCGAGACCCGCGTGCACGCCCTCGAGCGGAAGCAGCTCGGTGTGCACGAAGCCCGCGAGGTCCTCGAACGCCGCCTCCTGGCCGTGACAACGCCCGCAGTCCTGGGTGTACTCGCCGTCGTGCGGGTCGTCGTGGCACGTCGCGCAGCTCTGCGAGGCGCCGATGAAGCGCCCCTCTCCCTCAGCCAGAACGATCGTCTCCGCGCTCGCGTGGCACTCGGCGCACGTGAGCTCTGCGTGCTTCCCGATGAGCTCGAACTCGACGTGGTCGTGGACGAACGCCTCGGGACCTTCGAGCCCAGCGCGGGCGAACGCGAGCTCACCCGTGAGCGGCAGCTCGTCGCCCTGATGGTCGAGGTGACACGTCGCGCACGCCGCCTCCGCGATCGCCGCCACGCGGCCGTGCAGCCCGAACCCCTCGTCGAGCTGCGCGCCGATCGGTGCATGGCAGTCGAGGCAGGCCTCGTCCGCGCCCCCTGCCCCCTCGCCGTGGCACAGCACGCAGCCGTCCGGCGAGGTCAGCTCCGACCTCGCCGCGTGCGCTGGCGCGAGCGGTCCGGGCGAAGACCCGTCGCGCACGTCACGGAGCGCGACGAGTACGACGAGCGCGATCGTCAGGAGGGAGAGCCACAGGCGCGGTTCGGAGAGCCTCATCGCGTGGCCCCCAAGAGATCCGCGTAGCGCCAGGCGGCGACGACGTGCGCGACGACGAGGATCACCATCAAGAGCGCCACCCAGCGGTGCAGGTAGCGCCAGCTCGCGAGGAGTCCGCGCAGATCCTCGTAGTGGCTCACCATCAGCGCCGTACGGTGCGCCCGGCGCGCGAGGCGGCGCAGCTCCACCAGCTCGCCGCGCGGCACGTCCTCGCGCGCGCCCTCGGCGACGAGCTCCGCGAGCAGGCGGGACAGCCGACGCTCCGAGGCCAGGAGCTCGAACGGACGTCGCCACAGGCCGCCTCGCCACGGGCGCGCGACCTCCTCGTCGATGCGCCGCCGCGCGGTATCACCGAAGGCCCGGCTGCCCTCGTTCCAGCGCCCCGAGAGGCGCGCCAGCTCCAGACGAACCTCCTCGAGCACCAGCTCGCGGCCGTTCGCCGCCCGCGGGATGAACGCGTAGAAGTAGCGGCCGATCGCGCCGGTGACCACCAGCACGGCGAGGCCGATCAGCGCGTGACCCCCGACCGTGTCGCGCGGCGCGAAGCCGGCGTGCAGGAGCGTCGCGAACAGCGCGAGAACGCCGGTCACGAGGTGCGAGGACATCCAGGCCTTAGGCGTGCCGAAACGCAGCGGAACGCGCGCGGCGCGGCGCAGCAGGTAGGTCAGGTTGACGAGGATGCAGAGCGCGGCGCCGACGCCGAGCGCTAGCCCGATGCTCCCGGACGGACGCAGCGTCTCGTGCAGCGGGTGCGCCGCGCGCGCCGCAGCCGAGGCCCCGTAGTAGTCGACGTTCACGAGCGCGAAGCCCAGCGTCAGCCCGCCGAGCAAGAGCGCCACGAGCAAGGCTCGCGCGAGCCCCGTCCCGCGCTCCGCGAGGGGTTCGTGGCGCGGACGATCCGCCGGATCGAAGGAGACGCCGCACTGCTCGAGGAGCTCGAACGGCGGGATTCCCCCCGCGAAGACGAAGACCTCGTCGTTCGGAAGGACGAGTCGCTCCACGCCGCTCGCGCGCGTCACGACCAGATCGACCTGCTCCTCACGAATGCCGACCACTTCGCTCGCGAGCAGGAGCTCGACCCCGCCGCGCTCGGTCGCCTGCGCGAGGCGTCGCTCGTTGCGCGCCTTGAGCCGCGTGAAGGCGTCGCGCCGGTAGGAGAGGCGGACGCGGTTGCCGGGCTGCTCGGCCAGCCCGATCGCCGCCTCGACCGCGCTGTCGCCCCCTCCGACGATCAGCAGCCGCCGGCCCTGGTAGCTCTGCGCATCGAGCAGGCTGTAGGCGACCTTGGAGAGCTCCTCTCCCGGTACCCCGAGCTTGCGTGGCGTGCCCCTTCGGCCGAGCGCGAGGCAGACGTAGCGCGCAGCGAGGTCGCCGCTCTCGGTGCGAACGAAGAAGCCGCCCCCGTCTCGGCCCTGGATCGCCGTGAGCCGCTGGCCGTCGCGAATCGGGAGCTCGTGCTCCTGCGCGACGCGCAGCCAGAGCTCGAGGAGCTCCTCCTTGCTGTAGCTCTCGCGACTCATCGAACCGTACAGCGGCAGCTCGACCGGCTGGGTCATGACCAGCTTGCGTCGCGGGTACTTCGACACCGTGCCGCCGAGCGATTCCTGCTCCAGCGTGACGAAGCGCAGCCCGAGCTTCTTCGCCTGCAGCGAGCAGGCGAGCCCCGCCGGTCCAGCGCCCACGATCACGAGATCGAGCTCGCCATCGCGCACCGGATCCTCGGCCCGCCGTCGCGCCACCTCGTCGGCGACCGCCGTGCCGTGGGAGATCGCCGTGCGGATCAGCGCGAAGCCGGTGAGTTCGCCGGCCAGGAACAGCCCGGGCGCCTGGGGCGACTCGAGGTTCGGAGCGAGCGCTGGGATGTCGCGGCGCTCGTCCAGGTCCGCCAGCGTGACGGCGATCGCGCTGACCGGGCACGCCTCCGCGCAGCGGCCGTGGCCGACGCAGCGCGCGCCGTGCACGACGACGGCCTGGCCGTGCAGGACCTCGAGCACGCCATCTTCGGGACACGCCGCCACGCACACGCCGCAGCCGATGCAGCGCGCGAGGTCGACGTCCGGAACCTGCAGGCGCGCCTTGGCGCTGCCGCGCTCGACGGCGCGGCGGCGCTCCTCGCGACCGCCGGCGAGGCGCGTGAGCTCACGGCGACGTGCCACCAGCGCCGCGGCGAGCACGGCGAGGAGGAGTCCCCCGAGTCCCCAGGCCCAGATGAGCTCGACGCTCACGCTCGACCTCGTCGCGCGCGCGGGGTCGCGCGAGCGCCGCGGCGCGGCCGGGCGCCGCCGGGATGTCGAGCTGATTCAGGATCCATGCGTCGGCAAAGATAAGGCCACGGGCACCCCCACGGGACTCCTTCCTCCCGTCCAGCTCCTGGACCGTTCGTCCAGGACTCGGACGCACGCGCCCCCATTCCCGGCAGGCCCCTCGCCCGGAGCGCCCGCAAAGGTGCGAGCGGCGGCGAAATCCGGGGTCGGCGCGGACGCGGGGGGTGCCATCGCGTTCGACTGCGCAAGCCGCGTACCGCCCGCTCGCAGCGGGGGCGGGCGCGCGGAGGGCGAGCCGGCGCGGGACGTCCTCCGCGGCCAGTGGCGCTGCGCCTGCGCGACCTCAGCGCTCGGCCGGCGGCGTGGCGCCAGCGCGGCGAACGAGCTGCGCGTGGCGCTCGAGATCCACGGGCCGATGCACGCGCGTCGCGCTCGCCGGCTGGTGGGCGAGGCTCACTCCGTCGCGCCAGGCGATCCGGGGCCGGACGGGCCGCGGGACGAAGCCGCCGCCGCAGTTCGGACAGACGCCCGCGAGGGGCCCGTCGACGCAGGGGGCGCAGAAGGTGCACTCGTAGGTGCAGATGCGCGCCTCGACGGCGTCGGGCGGCAGGTCGCGGTCGCACTGCTCGCAGCTGGGACGCAGTTCGAGCACGGGCTAGGCACCGTCGCGGGTGAGGAACTCCCAGCTGCGGATGAAGCCCCAGCGCTCCCCCATCGAGACCAGGGGGTCGTCGCCGGCCGGGATGCGGGCCGCCAGCCGATCGAAGCCGCGCCGCCGCAGGATCCGGCTCGCTTCCTGCATCAACGCACGCGCCAGACCCCGGCGCCGCAGGTTGGACGACACCGAGAGCACCAGCAGCATCGGGGTGCGGACGCCCGAGAGCGGGTCCTCGTGCGGCCCCACGAGGCACAGACCGAGGTCGGCGCTGCCCGGGGTCGACTCGGCGACCAGGAGCAGGGTCTCCGGCTCTCCGAGCTGCCGCTCCACGAAGCGGCGGGCGAAGTCCTCCGGGGCTCCCTCCATACCCAGCTCGTCCAGGGCCT
The DNA here is from genome assembly GCA_964352415.1 of uncultured Planctomycetaceae bacterium. Taxonomy (GTDB): domain Bacteria; phylum Planctomycetota; class UBA1135; order UBA1135; genus JABACD01. The sequence goes on from CAYGST010000221.1 coordinate 4,869, forward strand.
CCCGGCCGCGGGTCGTGATCAGCTCGAGGAGCGGCTCCGCCTCCTGGACGGACTCGATCGTGCGCAGGTCGATGTCCATGCGGCGCAAGCTACCAGAGCGGGGCGCGAAGGTGCGGCCCGGGAGGCGGATCCGCCCGGGCCGAGGCGGTCGCGTCGAGGCGGCCTCGCGCGCCGTTCCGAGCGAGCTGACGCGGCCGATGCGCCCACCCGATCGGGGCCGTTCCGGCCGGGCCCGACTTCCCCGGGAGGTGGGCCTGCGTTAGATTGCTCCGTTCTTCCGGGGGCTCGACGGGCCCCCGGAGCCCATTCCATCCCGAGACCCGCCGACCCGCCCGCCGGGCGAGGTGACCCCAGTGCAAGTCAGCGTCGACAAGACCGGCCCCTGCGAGGCCAAGGTGACCTTCAGCGTTCCCCGCGCCGATTTCGATCGCGAGTACCAGGCCGCCTTGAAGGCCAACTCGAAGAACGTTCGTCTGAAAGGCTTCCGCCCCGGCAAGGTGCCCGCGAAGATCCTCGAGAAGGAGTTCGGTCCTCAGGTGCGCCAGCACGCGATCGAGCACTTCGTCGGCAAGGCCTTCGAACAGGCGGTCACGGAGAACGAGCTGAAGCCGGTGGGCCACGAGCGCATCGACGTCGACAAGCTCGAGTTCGGCGAGGGCGCCGACCTCGAGCACACGTTCACGGTCAGCCTGCGCCCCGACTTCGACCTCGGTGACTACAAGGGTCTCGAGGTCGTGAGCGAGCTCGAGCCCGTCGTCGACCAGGAGCTCGAGGAAGCGATCAACGACCTGCGCATGCAGCGCTCCGCGCCGACCGCGCTCGAGGAGGGCGAGACCCTTCCGGAGGACGGCCAGGCGATGTGCAAGCTCGAGTGGATCGTCGACGGCGAGACGATCCTCGACCGCGACGGACTGCGCATGTCGCCCCTCGCCGCGCCCCCCGGCGTCGACGGCGATGCGTACAAGGAAGCGATGACCGGCAAGGCGACCGGCGAGAGCCTCGAGGTCGACCTGACCGTGCCGGAGGACTTCGACCAGGAGGAGCCGCGCGGCAAGACCGGCGTCTGCCGCGTCACGCTCGGCGAGAGCTTCAAGATGACGCCGCCGCCGGACGAGGAGCTCTGGGGTCTGCTCGGCGTCGAGTCCCAGGAGGAGTTCGACAAGATGGCTCGCCAGCGCCTCGGGGAGGCCAAGCAGCAGCAGGAGAACAACCGGCAGGAGACGGTCCTGCTCGAAGGGCTCATCGACGCCCACGAGTTCGAGCTGCCGCAGATGATGGTCGACAACCAGATCGGCGTCCGGAAGCAGCAGTTCGCCCAGCAGCTGGCGCAGAACGGCGTCCCCGAGGACCAGCTCGAGGCCAAGATCGAAGAGCAGGCAGGCGAGCTCGCCGCCGCGGCGCAGAAGTCGATCCGAGCCCTCTTCATCGTCGACACGATCGCCGAGAAGGAAGGCATCAAGGTCGAGGAGCAAGACCTCCAGCAAGAGGTCCACGCGATCGCTCAGCGCCACGGCGCTTCGGTCGAGGACGTGGTCGAGCATTACCGGAAGAACAATCTTCTTTCCCAGCTTCAGATCGAACTCCTCGAGCGCAAGGTCCGTGCATTCGTGCGTGAGAACGCGAAAATCACTGAACCCTAGGCCGGCGCGACCCGAAGAACCCCCATCGGGCCCTTGACCCGCCCTGTCGCGTGCCTCAAACCATTCCACCTTTGAGGCGCACGGCTCGGGCTGACCGGCGCCCCCTCCCTTCGACTCGACCCAAGGCATCGCAGGCCAAACCATGAGCTACGTCCCCTACGTCATCGAGAAAACCGGTCGCGGCGAGCGTCAGTACGACATCTACTCGCGACTGCTCGAGGACCGCATCATCTTCCTCGGCACCGAGGTCAACGACATGGTCGCGAACTCGATCATGGCGCAGCTCCTGTTCCTGGACAAATCGGGCCACACGCAGGACATCAAGATGTACATCAACTCGCCTGGCGGCTCCGTCACGGCGGGCCTCGCGATCTACGACACGATGCAGCTCGTCGAGCCCGACATCTCGACCTACTGCCTCGGCCAGTGCGCCTCCATGGGCGCCGTGCTGCTCTCGGGCGGCACGAAGGGCAAGCGCTTCGCGCTGCCCAACTCGCGCGTCATGATCCACCAGCCCTGGGGCGGCGCCCAGGGCACCGCGATGGACATGGAGATCCAGATCACCGAGACCCTCAAGCTGAAGAAGCGGCTCGAGAGCATCATCGGCCACCACGCCGGCAAGACCCAGGAAGAGGTCGCCAAGGCCACCGAACGCGACAACTTCCTCTCGCCCGAGGAGGCCAAGGAATTCGGCCTGATCGACCACATCGTCGCCAAGGCGAAGTAAGCGGCCGAACCGACCCTTCGAAGGCGGCGCGGGGGCTCCCCGCGCCGGCTTCGTATTCCAGCCCCCCGCGCCCTGCGGCGGAGCCCCTTCACCCGGTACAATCGCGAGCATGAGTTCCTCTGGACGCGGACGTCACGTCGAGCGCTGCACCTTCTGTGAGAAGCGCCGCCACCATGTCTCCTCGCTGATCGCGGGGCCTCCGGGCGTCTACATCTGCAACGAGTGCATCGAGATCTGCAACTCGATCCTTCAGGAGGAGCAGCGCCGCGCGCCTGGCGCCGCCACCACGGCCGCTCCCGGCGGAGCCCCGGCCGCCGCCGGCGCAGGCTCCCCCGCCTCCGCCGCGGGCCCGTCGGACAAGCTGCCGACCCCGATCGAGATCGCGCGCCGCCTCAACGAGTACGTCATCGGCCAGCAGCAGGCCAAGAAGGTCCTCTCGGTCGCGGTCTACAACCAC
>CAYGST010000222.1:0-7674 GCA_964352415.1 uncultured Planctomycetaceae bacterium
TCGCCCACTCGATGGGCGGCCTGATCGCGCGCTGCTACCTGCAGAACATCCGGCGAGGCGGACAGCATCACGTAGACAAGCTGTTCACCTACGGGACGCCGCACAACGGGATCGAGATGCTCGGCCTGAACGTCCCGAAGTGGCTCGGCGGCTTCAACATGGACAACTTCAATCGCAAGCGGATGCGCGAGTTCATGAAGATCCGAGGCGGAAGCGGCGGGCGTGCGGACAGCCTCGACGGCGCGTTCCCGCCCGAGCGCGCCTTCTCCTTCGTCGGCACCAACTACCGCGACTACGAGGCGTTCTTCGGGCTCTCGAAGAAGGGCACGGGGCCGCTCAGCGATGGCCTCGTGATGATCGAGAACGCGACGATGCAGGGCGCGCCGCGTGCCTTCGCGCACCGCAGCCACAGCGGGCACTTCGGCATCGTGAACTCGGAGGAGGGCTATCAGAACCTGCGGCGCTTCCTGTTCGGTCAGGTGCGCGTCGATGTGCTGCTCCTCTTCGAGGAGGTGCCCTTGCCGCCCAAGGTCCAGGAGGCCTACGACAAGGACAGCGACTCGGTGCGCGCGAACTACGACATCGACGTGTCGGCGACCGTGCGCGGCGGCAACGTGCTGATCAACGAGCGCCGGACGAGCCAGGCCTCGGCGGTCCGCATCGGCTACGACCGGGCCGTGAAGCAGGGCGTGCCCGCGTACCTCTTCAGCGGCTTCCTGCACCGCGCGGCGAAGTCCGACAGCTCCGACGACACGGCGCTCGGCTTCGCGGTCGCCCTCGGGATCAACGTGCCGGTGTTCGAGATCGACAAGCGCTTCTGGTTCGACGAGCACTTCGAGGGGGCGGAGCTCTTGCGCGAACAGGTGACGTTCCACGTGCGCGAGCGCAGCGACCAGATGACCGTGCGCTACGGCTTCGCGGGGCGCGACGGCGTGAACCAGGCGCCTCGGATGGCCGAGCTGTCCGAGCCCGACGAGAACGGAGCGGTCCACGTCGACCTGCCGATCGGCTTCAAGGAGGGGATCTCCGAGCAGCGCAAGCCGCGCCCCGGCTTCCGCGGCAAGCTGCGACTGCGGCTGACGCCCTGGAACCGCGAGGAGGGCTGACCGCGCCGGCCGAGCGGGGGCTGCACCCCGGTGGCGGGCTCGCGCGGGCTCACCGCTGCGCGAAGCTCCCGCTGCCCGTATCCTGGTCGGCATGAGCGACGTGACCCCCGCGCCCGACGGCGCCGACTCCGACAGCGCCCAGCCGAACGACGCCGCCCTGCAGCCGAGCGAGCCCCGCGAGGTGCAGCTGGTCGAGGCCGAGCGCATCGCGAATCTGACCGTGGCCGAGCCGACGGGCGGCGTGTTGACGAAGCTGCGCCAGAGCCACCTGCGCACGCGCAAGGAGCTCGAGGCCACGGCGATCGTGCTCGACGCCCAGCTCGCCAAGCTGCGCCACCAGGGCGAGGCGGTCGAGCGCGAGAGCAAGGCCTACTGGGACGCGAAGTCCGTCGAGGTGGCCTCGTCGATCAAGACCTACATCCAGGCCCGCTTGCGCGGCATGGAGAACGAGCGCATGGCGAGCCGCATGGACGCGCTCCAGGAGGCCTACGAGGTCTACGCGCAGAAGACCGAAGAGGTGCTCGGCGGCTCGCTGCCCGAAGAGATGCAGCAGAGCCTGCTGCAGCGTTTGGGCAAGACCCTCGAGAGTGCGCTCCAGCGCATCGAGACCGATGCGATCGCGAGCCGACACGACCTCGACGACTGAGCGCACGGGGCGCGAAGGAAGCGGAGCCGAAGGGGTGCGTCATCACGCCAAGTACGCAGCCCTCGGGTTCGGCGCCGCGCTCGGGATCGGGGTCCTCGTGTTGCTCGGCCCCGCCATCGTTCGCTTCGCGAGCGCGCGCCTCGTGCCGTTCTTCGGCTGGGGGCTGCTCGTCGCGCTGGCGCTGATCCTCACCTACGCGTTCATCGAGCTGTTCGGCGGCTCGACGCGGGGCCTGGTCCGCGGCGCTGCGGATCGGATCGACCAGACCTGGCAGCACCGGCGCGCGCGGCGCGCGCTGAACAGGCGGGCGCGTGCGACCGAGGAGGAGCAGCGCGCCCGCATGCTGACGAAGACGGCCAGAGTCCACGAGCGCGCCGCGCTGGCGATCACCGAGGGCCAGGCGCAGCGCGAGCTCGAGGAGCTGAAGATCAGCAGTGAGCGTGTGCTGCTGCGCGCGCAGGCCCACGAGATCGAGCGCTTCGTTCTGCGCTACGAGGTGGCCCTCACACAGATCACCAGCTCGCCGCACATGACCCCGGGGCTCAAGGCGAAGCTCTTGCGCGACCTGCGCGAGCAGCTCTGCGCGGAGATCGACGGGTCGCAGGACACGCCGCGAGATTCGTTGCTCACCACCACGCGAAGGCCATGACCGCAGCACCAGCCCCGGAATCGTCGAGCCGCGCACCGCTCCTCGTCTATTGCGGCGGGATCGGCGCCGCGCTCGGCGGCGCGGTCGGTTCGGTCCTGTCCCTCGTCGTCATCGGCGTGATCCTCGGGGCGGTGCTGGGGCTCACGATCGGCGTCGTGTTGCTGTCCAGCTCTCGGGATCGCGGCGAGTAGGTCCAGGGGCGCAGCCCGCGGCGCGCGTGCGGCGGAGCCCACGGCTCGGGAGCGACGTGACCCGACTGGTGGGGTCGGCTAGTCGCGACATGACTCGCACGACCTCGCTCTCGATCGTGGCTGGCCTGTGGAGTGCGACGGTCGTCGCTGGCTTCGCCTTCGGACTCTGGATCGGCGGCCGCAAATCCGTGGAGGGCGTGGACGGGCGCCCCGTGGCGATCGACGGACCGCGCGCGAGCGTCGCTGGCGCGTCTCGCGCGAATGGGGGCGATCTCGGCGACGGGCCGGGGAGCGAACCGGGCCGCTCGCGGCGGAGCGCGTGGAGCGGGGCCGCGCCGGATTCCGCGCGCCGCGCGCTGCCGTCCTCCGTGGCGACGCACGGCGACCTCGGCGTCGTCGCCCTGCTCGGGCACGGCGACGCGTCGAGGGCTCTCGACCCGCATGAGACGACGCTCGCCGTCGAGCTGCTGCTCGAGCTCGGCCAGCCGCTCGACGCGTACGCACTCCTGAAGGCCGGGCCGGCGAGCGCGCCGTACGCCTACTCCGAGGCCGGCCGAGAGCTCGCCGAATTGGGCCACGCGGCCGAGGCCAGCTACCTGCTCTCGGAGTCGCTGCGACGCGGGGAGTGGGACGACGACGTGATCGACGACTTCGTGGCGCTCGACCCGGCGCAGTGCCTCGCGGCCATCGAGCGTGAGGGCGCCTTCTGGGAGAGCGAGGGCTTTCTCGACGCGGACGAGACGAACGCGTTCCGCGCGCAGGCGCTGCAGGCCCTCGGCCGCAGCGAAGAGGCCGTCGCGCTGCTGGCGGACGACGAGCCACGCTTCGTCGAGAGCAGCGGCTGTGTGCCCGGGCACATCGAGGGCGAGCGTTGGAAGTGGCGCGCGTGGCTCGAGGTCGATCCGCGTCGCGTCGAGCCGCTGCTGCTGCAGGCGCTGAGCGTGACGTACGCAAGGAACAGCAACGCGCTGGAGCTCGTCGCAGAGCTCTACGCGAAGGAAGGCCGACACGAGGAGCTCGAAGAGGTCGTCGCAGCCTGGTCCGCCAATCACGACTCGTCGAGCGACCTCGGCTCGATGACGGTGCAGCTCGCTCCGCTACGCGGCTGGGACACGGCGCGCGCGTTCCTGGAGCAGCACCCGACGAACGCTGACGTGGCCTGGGGGCTCGGCGAGCACCTGCTGCGAGGCGGACGCGGTCTGGACGCGGTCCTGCTCCTCGGCGGATTCATGAAGGCGAGCTGGGTGGAACAGCGCGACGTCGACGAGCTCGTCGAGACCTGCCGCCTCGCGCCCGAACGCCTGCGTCCGGTGCTCGACGGACTGGTCTTCGACGCTCGCATCGACCACGCGGACCCGAGCGAGCGCTCCGAGGCGCTTGGCTCTCTCGGCGACGCCCACTGGGACCTGGGCGATCGCGAACGTGCGCAGGCGCTTTGGCGCGAGGCGCACGCCCTCGACCCGGAGCAGGGCTGGTCCTGGTCCCTGCGCCAGGCGGAGCTCGGCGTCGATCCGCGCTGGTGAGTTCCCGCGCCGAGATGTCCGGTCCTGTACGCTCGAGGCATGTCTACGCGCACCCGCCAGGGTCGGCTTCTCCGGGGAGCGTTCGTGTTGCTCCTCGTGGGTTGTGCCGGTTCCGCGACCGAGGCCCCGATCGAGGAGGAGAGCGCTGCGCCGTCCGTCGTCGCCGAGCGCTGCGGCGCGCTGCTGGTCCTCCGGGCGGAGCTCGGGCCGGACGACGTCCTGCGGGCGCCGGCGAGCGCGCCGAACGCGAACGCAGAGCGGCTGGACACGGCCGCGCTGCCGCTGGCGGTGCGTCGCGCTGGTGAAGGCATCGCGTGTCGCCGGCACGAGGACGGCCCGTCGATCCACTACCTCGTGTTCGAGCGCACGGGCGCCGCCAGCGCCTACGGCGTCTACGGCCTCGGCGGCGCCAAGAACGACCTGCCGCTGTCGACGCCGCTGTCGGGGGACCCGATCCAGTGGTCGGGACTCGACCACGAGGCCGCGCTGCGTCGCCACCTCGGCGGCGTCGGACTCGACGGCGCGCAGCTGGACGCGCTGTTCGGGTTGCAGCGCGAGGTCTGGTTCGCCGAGGGCCTGCGCGTCTTCTTCGCGCTCGACGGCGAGCAGGCCGCGCGCCTCGTGCCGGCGGCGCCCGAACCCCCGCCGCGTGCCGCGCTGCTGTGCGTCGAGCTGCCGCGCCAGTGAGGCTCATGGCGACCGGGCCGCGCACTCGCGCCCGGGATCACTCGCGTAGCCGGCGCAGCTTCCCGTCGTGCGCACCGAACCAGAGCGATTCGCCGATCGCCGTCGGGGAGCTCCAGACCGTCGCACCGACCCCGTAGCGCCAGGCGATGCTGCCATCGCGCCGGTCGACAGCGAACAGCGCGCCGGGCTCGCTGCCGCCCGAGCCCTCGCCGCCGACGTAGAGCAGGTGTCCGGCGATCGCCGGGCTGCCGAGGACACGGCCGGCGAGGTCGCAGCGCCAGCGCTCGCTGCCGTCCGCCAGCGACAGCGCGCGCAGGTGGTGATCGTCGGACCCGACGTACAGCACGCCGTCCTCCGCCGCGATCGCCGGCGAGGAGAACACGGCGCCGCCCGTCGTCGCGCGCCACAGCTCGGCGCCGGTTGCCGCGTCGAGGGCGTACACGTTCGCGTCGTCGGAGCCGATGAACACACGCCCGTCGTGCACGGCTGGCGAGCACCAGACTCCTGCGCCCGTGGTGAAGCGCCAGCGCTCCTCGCCGCTCGGGAGGTCGAGTCCGTAGACGACACCGTCGCGCGAGCCGATGGTCACCAGGCCGCCCGCGACCGCCGGGGAGGAGAGGATCTCGCCGCCCGTCTCGAACGTCCAGCGCAGCTCGCCCGTGAGGGCATCGGCGGCGTAGACGACGTGGTCGAAGCCGCCGAAGACGCACCAGCCGTCGACGATGGCGGGGGAGGACTGCTCGCCGCCGCCGCCCAGCTCGAGGCGCCAGCGCTCCTCGCCAGTACGCGCGTCGAGTGCGTAGAACCGGTCGTCGTCCGCGCCGAAGTACACGAGCCCGTCCACGACCGACGGCGACGCGCGCACGAGCCCCTCGACGCGAAAGCGCCAGCGCTCCTCGCCGGTTTCGGCGTCGAGTGCGAAGATGTGGTCGGCGAAGGTGCCGCAGTAGAGCACGCCGTCCACGACGGTCGGTGACGACTCGACGGTGCCGCCGGTGTCGAACTGCCAGACGAGCTCGGGCGACTCGATCGGCGTCGCGCCCGCGGCGGCGCCGGTGCGCCGCGCGTCCCCGCGAAAGGTGGTCCACGAGTCGGGCGAGGTCACGCTGCGGCAGCTCGTGGTCATGGCGAGGGCGAGGAGGGCCAGCGCGGCCGCGGTACGGCGCGCGGGGGAGGCGGATGCGGACATGGACGGACGATAGCAACGTGTCCGGGCCGCCGGTCGCGTCGTCGATGTGCGTGGCCCAGCCGACGCGCGATGGGGACCGACGCGAGCTCCGGCGGTGCGGCTCGCGATCGGGCCGCTCGGTCGCGCCGCGCACCCCTCGACGCGTCGCGCTCCAGCGCCGTGCTCCGGGTTCCAGCACCAGGAGCCGGGCCGAAAGCCCGATTCCTGAATCCACCCTCCGCAGGGGCGCGAAGTTCCCGGCACAGGTGAATTAGGTGGCCATCAAGCTCCTCTTTTGTGCCTGTTTCCGCCTTGGGCGCCAAGCGGCTCCCGACTCCCGTTTCCTACTCCCGATGAACGCCGTCATGTCTCGCCTCACCTTCGCCGCCCTGTTCGTGCTGATCTCCTCGTGCGCCGGCCCTTCGGGCTCCCAGGCGCCGGCCAACGCGCTCCGTGAGGACGTGCTCACCGCGGAGCAGCAGGACTCCCTGACGCCCTACCGCGTCATCGAACTCCTGCGCGAGGGCAACCAGCGCTTCGTGCGCAACGAGCTCACCCTGCGCGACCACTCCGAGATGGTTCGTCGGAGCACCGGCGCGCAGTTCCCGAAGGCGATCGTCCTGTCCTGCGTCGACAGCCGCGTGCCCGTCGAGGACGTCTTCGACCGCGGCATCGGCGACGTGTTCGTCGCGCGCGTCGCCGGCAACTTCATCAACGAGGACATCCTGGGCAGCATGGAGTTCGCCTGCGCCGTCGCCGGCTCGAAGCTCGTCCTCGTGATGGGTCACGAGCACTGCGGCGCCGTGAAGGCGGCGATCGACTCCGTCGAGCTCGGCAACATCACGACGATGCTGACGCGCATCCAGCCCGCCGTCGACAAGGCTCGGGCCAGCTACGACGGAGACACGTCCTCCAAGAACGAGGAGTTCGTGCACGAGGTCTGCGAGCAGAACGTCGTGGACTCGATCGCTGCCGTTCGTTCGGGCTCCCCGATCCTCGCGGACCTGGAGCGCAAGGGTGAGATCCGCATCGTCGGGGCCGTGTACGACATGGACACCGGCGTCGTCTCCTTCCTGAACCTGTGATGCGAACGTTCTTCTCTGCCGGTCGCCAGCTGCGCGCGAGCTCGAGGGCCTGCGCGCTGCTGGCGCTGGCGACCTGCCTGCTCATCGCCACGCCGGCCCGGGCCCAGGACTCCGACAACGCCGTGTGGTTCGCCTTCGCAGGCCAGGGCCGCCTCGGCGATGTCGACGAGTCGCGCTGGCGCTGGTGGTTCGACGGCCACGCGCGCTTCTTCGAGGACTCGGACGGCTTCGAGACCAGCATCGTCCGGCCCGGGGTCGGCTACGACCTCGGGCAGGACTTCACCGCCTGGCTGGGCTACGCCTGGATTCGCAACGATCCGCCCGCGGGGGCGTTCGACGAGCAGCGCATCTGGCAGCAGCTCACGTGGGGGCGCACCTACGACTGGGGCACGCCGTTCTCGCGGACGCGGCTCGAGCAGCGCTTCGACGAGCGGGCCGGCGACACCGGCTGGCGACTGCGTCAGTTCGTGCGCTGGACGCGTCCGGTCAGCGAGGGGTCGCGACTCGGCCTGCGCGTGTGGGACGAGATGTTCTACGACCTGAACGACACGTCCTGGGGCCAGGACGTCGGGCTGCGCCAGAACCGCGCGTTCGCGGGCCTGGGCTGGGCGTTCGACGA
>CAYGST010000223.1:0-1430 GCA_964352415.1 uncultured Planctomycetaceae bacterium
CGGACTGGAACGGCGGCGTCGTCGACGACCCCCGCACGACGGTGCGCACCGCGGACGGACGCCACGCGCTGGCCACGAGCCGACGCCGCTGGGACCTCATCACCTCCGACCCGATCCACCCGTGGACGCGCGGCTCGAGCGACCTCTACGCGCTGCAGCACTTCGAGACCATGGCGGCGCACCTCGCGCCCGGCGGCGTCGCCTCGCAGTGGCTGCCGCTCTACCAGCTCTCGACCGAAGACGTACGCACGGTGATCGCGACCTGGTGCGCGGCGTTCCCGCACGTCTCGGCCTGGCTGACCGCCTACGACCTCGCGCTGGTCGGCTCGAACGAGCCGCTCGCCAGCCTCGAGCAGCTCGCGATCCGGCCGTTCCCCCCGGACGTCGCCGCGCACCTCGCGGAGGCCGGCGTGCACTCGCCGCTCGAGCTCGTCGCGCTGGCCGTCGCGGGGGACGCCGAGCTGCGCGCCTACGCCGAGGGCGTAGAGCCGATGTCGGACGACAAGCCGGTGCTCGAGTTCCGCGCGCCGTTCTCGTTCCTCGGCGGCTACACCAACGAGGTCCTCACGTGGGCCGGGCGCGCACCGTACGTCGAAGCGCTACCCGCCGCCGCGCGCCCGCGCGCCCGCGAGGTGCGCGCGGCGCTCGAGCGCTTCCTCGGCGATCAGCACGAGGGCCTGTCGGTCGCCGCGCGCCGCTACGGGGAGGCGCTCCTCGCCCTGCCGCCCGTAGAGTAGGCGCCGCGGTCTTCCCGCTCGACGACCCCGCGCATGCCTCCCACACAGCCCTCCACCGCCGCGCAGGAGCGCCCCGACGTCGTGGTCCTCGGCGCCGGGCTGGCCGGGATCAGCACCGCGCTGCTCCTGCGTCGCCGTCATCCCGGGGCGCGCGTCCTCGTCGTCGAGCGGCGCACCGAGCTGCCCGCGTCGGGCTCGAGCGTGCCACTGACCGGCGTCGGCTCCGTCTTCTACTCGCTCGTGCTGCACGCGGCCGACCTGCTCGCGCGCGAGCACCTGCCCCGCCACGGCGAGCACTTCTGGTTCTCGCCTTCGCCGCGGGCCACGCTCGCCGAGCTGAGCGAAGTGGCCGCCGACGAGTTCGCCACCTGCCCGGCCCACCACGTGGACACGGCTCGGCTCACCCACGCGCTGGCGGAGCGCGCGCAGGCCGAGGGCGTCGAACTCCTGCTCGGCGCGCGCGTGACCGCTGCGCGGGTCGACTGGCCCGCGAGTCGGCTCTCGCTCGAGGCGCCGGAGGGTCCGCGGGAGCTGCGCGTGCGCTGGCTCGTCGACGCGAGCGGCGGCGAGGCGTTTCTAGCCCACGCCCTCGGTCTGCTGCAGCCGCTCGGCGCCCCGGCGGCGCACCGCGCCGGCGCGAACTGGACAGGCCTGGCCTCGATCGACGGCGACGTCGAGGACGACGCGCCGCGC
>CAYGST010000223.1:1530-6486 GCA_964352415.1 uncultured Planctomycetaceae bacterium
CTCGCGCCGCTGCGATCGCGGTTGGTTCCTCGTCAGCGACGCAGCCCTGACGCCACAGTCCCTGTTCGGGAGCCCGCTCGACGCGCTCGCGCGCACGGCCTGGAACGCCGTCGACGTGATCGCGGACGACCTCACCGGCGCAGCGGGCGAAGCGCAGATCGTCGAGCGCTTGGGGCGCCACAACCTGCGCGAGCGCCAGCACGACACCGCCGACGCCGAGGCGCTCTGCACGACGTCGCTCGAGCTCGCGGGGGACGCCGCGCTGCTCACGGTCGCGTTTGCTCTGCGGCGCAGCGTGCAGGCCCAGGAGATCGCCCGCGTCGCTGCGGATCCACACCAGCTGTCGGTCGTGTCGTGGCACACGCTCTGGCAGCGCTCCTTGCGTGGGGGCGTCTACGCCCGACTGCGCCGGCTCGCGCGGCGGCGCTGGGAGACGGGGCACTACGGCGCCAAGAACGGCGGCTGGCAGGTCCGGCTCGGTCCCGGTGAAGGTACGCTGCGCCCGCTGTGCGCCGCTGTCGCCCAGTGGGTCGGCGTCGAGTACGGCGGGCTCCGCGAGGCGCTGCGACCCGCCGAAGCCGACCCCCACGTCGGCGACGCCCACGAGATCGAACGCCGCACCGCCGCGCTCCCCGTGGCGCTCGAGGACTCACGCGCGAAGTCCGGCCTGGGGCCCGCGACCCCGGTGGCCGAGACCGAGCGCGAACCCGAGAGGCAGCTGGCGGGGACCGGAGAGGAGCGCGACCCCTTCGCGTCCATCGAGTAGACTTCTGCCGCTCCACCGGCCTCGAAGGAACCCCCAGACATGCGGATCGCGCTCACCGGCGCTACCGGCTTCATCGGTAGCTACCTCGCCAAGGCCCTCGCGGCCGAGGGTCACGATTTGCGCATGCTCGCGCGCGAGGGACGCGAGGACGCCCTCCCCAAGCTCCAGGGCACGGGTACGGTCGAGGTCCACACCGGCGACCTCACCAACTCGGCGTCGCTCGAGGGCTTCCTGAAGGACGCCGATCGGCTGATCCACCTGGCCGCCGCGCACGACCACATCCCGGACGAGGAGATGCGCGCCATCACCGTCGGCGGGACGGAGAGCCTGCTCGAAGACGCGGTTCGCCAAGGGCTGAACAAACGCGAGGAGTTCGAGATCTGGATCGTCTCGTCCGCCGTGATCGGTGCGCCGGTCTACAGCTACTACCGCGACACGAAGCGCATCCAGGAGAAGATCATCCGTGGCTCGGGCATCAACTGGACCTCGTTCCGACCGACGCTCGTCTACGGGGAAGGCGACCACCGCCACACCGCGACGCTGCTCCGCAAGTGCGCGGCCCAGAGCGGGAAGTTCCTGATCCCCCACGACGGCCTGTCGAAGATCAACCCGGTGCACGTCGACGACGTGGTCGACGCGATCCTGCGCTTCGAGCAGTACGACCGCGGCATCGACTGCTGCTACGAGCTCGCCGGCCCCGAGGGCCTCACCTACAACAAGTTCGTCGACATCACGATCGCGGCCGCGGGCGGCAAGCTCGTGCGGCGCAACATGTCGAAGAAGTGGGCCGACCGCATGATCTTTCTGAAGGGCCTCTTCACGGACGTCACCGAGGATCGGCGCGCCTCGGCGTACTTCACGCTGCACCACGAGCACGACATCTCGAACGCCGTCGACGAGCTCGGCTGGCAGCCGCGCACCTACGAGGAAGGCATCCGCCAGGTCGCCGCGGGCGACTGGTGGCGCGAGTAGGCAACCCGGCGAGACTGGGTCGCGCAGTGGCCTGGCCGACCCCTACCGCCCCGACGCGTTCTCGATGAGCCGCGCGTAGAAGCGGATCATCTCGATGTAGTTCTGCGTCGCGATGCGCTCGTTCGCGCCGTGGATGCGCGCCAGGTCGTCAGGCCCCAGGCGCACGCCATTGAAGCGATAGACGTTCGGAGAGAGGTCCTGGTAGTGGCGCGCGTCCGTGCCGCCGAGGACCAGCGCGGGCGCGACCACGACGCCCTCGTAGCACTCGCGAATGGTCTCTGCCAGGAGGTCCCAGGCTGCGCCCTCGCTCGGCGAGGTCGGCGTCGGCTCGCGCGCGCCGTACAGCTGGCGCACCTCGACCCGCGCGTCGTCGACGACCCGCTCGACGTGGGCCACGACACCCGCGACCGTGTCGCGCGGGTGGACGCGGAAGTTCACCGTGGCCGTCGCGCTCTGCGGCAGCACGTTCTCGGCGACCCCGGCGTTCGCCTGGGTGACCGCCGTCGTCGTGCGCAAGAGCGCTGCGGTGCTGGGCTGCGCGTCCAGCTGGCCGCGCAGCACGGGCTCGGTCAGCCAGCGGTTCGCGAAGAGGAGCTTCGGTCCGAACGGCATCTCCGCAGCGAGCGCGTCGAAGAACGCCGCGGAGGTGCCGTCGAGCCGCGCGGGCAGCGGCTCCGCCTCGAGCGCGGCCAGCGCCGCTGCGAGGACGCCGAGCGCCGACTGGCGTTCGGGCATCGAGGCGTGACCGCCCTCTGCCGCGACATGCAGCTCGACGGTCAGGTAGCCCTTCTCGGCCACGCCGACGCCCGCGATCGGAGCGGACACGACGTCCACGATCCCTTCGAGGACGCCGTACCCCTCGTCCAGAACGAGGAACGGGGTCAAGCCCTCCGCCTCGAAGCGCCGCGCTTGCGCCGCCGCTCCACCCTCGCCGCCGATCTCCTCGTCGCAGCCGAGCGCGACAATGACCCCGCGGGTGGGACGAAAGCCCCGGAGCGCCAGGTGCTCGATCGCCTCGAGCATCGCGAGCGCCGAACCCTTGTCGTCGAGCGCGCCGCGGCCCCAGACGTAGCCGGCCGAGACCTCCCCGTCGAAGGGCGGGAAGCGCCAATCGGCCGCGGTCGCGGGGTCGACCGGCACGACGTCGAGATGCGCCAGGAGCAGGAGCGGATCGAGCGTCGCGTCGGTGCCCGCCCAGCGCACGACGAGGCTGCGCTTGTGGCGCTCGAACGTGCAGTGCGCCGCGAGGGGCCGAAAGCGCGCTTCGACGAAGTCCATCATGGCGCGCAGGCGCCCCTCGGCGACGGCGTCCTCCTCGCGGGGAGCGATCGATCGAATCTTGAGGGCGGCTCCGAGGCGCTCCAGCACGCGCCGCTGGTCCAGTTCGAGCGCGGGAGCCGGGCGGATCCCCTGCGGCTGACGCTCGAGCAGCAGCGCGCGCGACAGCGCGACTCCGACGAGCACGAGCAGCGCAGCGAACAGCAGAAGCAGAGCGCGCTTCACCGCTGGCCTCCGGCGCGCACGAATTCATCCGACAGCGCGCTCTCCATGATCGCGTTCAACCCTCGCCGCCCGCGAGCGCAGCGATGCGCGCGTCGAGGCGCGCGAGCTCCTTCTGGCCGAACTCGCGCCAGGACTCGATGCCCGCCTCGATGAGACTCGCGCGCGCCTCGCGCAATCCTGCCAGCGCCTTGTCCGTATCGCCGTCGAGCGCGGAGAGCTCCGCCAGCTCCCAGGTCGTGTACCCGACCCACTCCGCGTTGTTCGGAGTCGGGTCCTCCTTGTAGCGCCGGGCGGCCCAGCCGTAGGTGTCCTTCGACATGGCCCAGGCCTCGTCCCGCGCGCCCGTCATGCGTAGCGCGCGCGCGACGGCCCAGTCCGCGATGAGCATGCGCTGCTTGTTGCCGGTCTGGTAGTGGTACGTCTTCGCCGTGCGGTAGGCGACCAGCGCGTCGCCCCAGCGCCCTTGATCCTCGAGCGCGCTGCCCTTGTTGTTCCAGAGCACCGCGAGCCATCCCTGCAGCCCTCCGGCCTCCGCGGCGTCGATGCCCTTCTGCGACCAGACCATCTGCTCGGCAGAGTCGTCCGAGGCGAGCACGACGTGGTGCGCCGCGTCGATGGCGCGCTCGTAGAGCTGGTTCTTCAAGCAGTAGTCGTACAGCGCCTTGAAGCGCTTCACCGCAGAGTCGCGGCTGCCGCTCTCGCGCTCGAAGATGCCGAGCACCTGTTGGAGGCGCGACCAGCCAAGGGGCTCGTCACGCGACGCGCGCCGCATCGCGAGCTGCAGCCAGGGCTCACCGTCGGTCAGCGAGCCGGTCAGTGACTCCATCCGCGCGACCTGCGCGCAGGCCTCGACGTAGGCGTGGTTCGGTCCGTTCGCGTTCACCGCACGGGCGTACATGTCCTTCGCTTCGCCGTACTTGCCCTTCTTGAAGAGCTCGTCACCGAGGTTCAGGAGCTCGAGGCTCGGCCCGATGGTGACCGGGCTGGCCGTGTCCATCGCATCGGTCGTCGCGCACCCGAGAACGGGCGTCAGAAGGGCGCCGAGCGCCAGCAGGCAGAGAACGCGCAGCATCGCGCCTACTCCTCGTTCCCGCGGAGCTTCGCGAGCACGGCGTAGTCCTCGATCGTGCTCGTATCGCCCACCGTTTCGGTCCCCGCGGCGATGTCGCGCAGGAGGCGCCGCATGATCTTCCCGCTGCGCGTCTTCGGGAGCGCGTCGGTGAAGCGAATCTCCTTTGGACGCGCCAGCTTGCCGATCTCGGTCGCGACGTGCTCGATCAGCTCGGCGCGCAATGGATCGCCCGGCTGCGCGGACCGGTCGCACGTCACGAACGCGATGATTGCCTCGCCCGTGACCTCGTCGGGCCGGGCGACGACAGCCGCCTCGCAGACGCGGCCGTGGCTGACGAGCGCGCTCTCGACCTCCATCGTCGAGAGCCGGTGCCCGCTGACGTTGATGACGTCGTCGACGCGCCCCATGATCCAGAAGAAGCCGTCCTCGTCGCGACGCGCGCCGTCACCGGCGAAGTAGCAGCCGTCGACCGTCGACCAGTAGGTCTCGATGAAGCGCTTGTCGTCGCCCCAGATGCCCCGCAGCATCGACGGCCACGGCTTGCGGATGCACAGGAGGCCCCCATGGTCGGCGGGCAGCTCCTTGCCGATCTCGTCGAGGATCGCCGCGTCGACGCCGAAGAACGGCGTGGTCGCCGAGCCCG
>CAYGST010000223.1:6496-7625 GCA_964352415.1 uncultured Planctomycetaceae bacterium
ATTCCGCCGGTCTCGGTCTGCCACCAGGTGTCGACGATCGGGCAGCGATCGCCGCCGATCACGCGCCGGTACCACATCCAGGCCTCCGGGTTGATCGCCTCGCCGACGGTGCCGAGCAGACGCAGCTTCGAGAGGTCGTGCTTGGCCGGCAGCTCCTCGCCGAGGCGCATGAAGGTGCGGATGGCCGTCGGCGCGGTGTAGAAGACCGTCACGCCGTGCTTCTCGCACAGCTCCCAGAAGCGGCCCGGGTGCGGCGTGGTCGGCGCGCCCTCGTACATCACGCAGGTCGCCCCGTTCGCCATCGGCCCGTAGACGATGTAGCTGTGCCCGGTGATCCAGCCGACGTCGGCCGTGCACCAGTAGACGTCGTCCTCGCGCAGGTCGAACACGTATTTCGTGCTCAGGTACGCCCCGACCATGTAGCCGCCCGTGGTGTGTTTGATGCCCTTCGGCTTGCCGGTCGAGCCCGAGGTGTAGAGCAGGAACAAGAGGTCCTCCGCGTCCATCGGCTCCGGCGCGCACTCGGCCTCCGCCTCGGCGACGGCCTCGTGGTACCAGACGTCCCGCTCCTCGTCCCAGGCGACCTCGTTCTCGGTGCGGCGCACGACCATCACCGTGTGCACGAACGGGAGCCCCTCGATGCCGGCGTCGACCTCCTTCTTGAGCTCGAGCACCTTGCCGCGGCGCCAGGCGCCGTCGGCCGTGATGACGGTAGAGCACTCGCCGTCGGTGATGCGATCGCGCAGCGCCTGGGCGCTGAAGCCGCCGAAGACGACCGAGTGCGCCGCGCCGATGCGCGCGCAGGCGAGCACGGCCATCGCCAGCTCGGGGATCATCGGCATGTAGATCGCGACGCGGTCGCCCTTCTTCACGCCGCGCGCCTTGAGCGCGTTCGCGAACTTGCACACCGCGGCGTGCAGCTCGGCGTAGGTCAGCGTGACGGTGTCGCCGGGCTCCCCCTCCCAGACGATGGCGGGCTTGTCCGCGCGCGTCTCCAGGTGCTGGTCGAGGCAGACCGCCGAGGCGTTCAGCTTGCCGCCGACGAACCACTTCACGAAGGGCTTGTTCGACCAGTCGAGCACCGTGTGGAAGGGCTCCATCCACGGCAGCTCGCGCGCACCGCTTCCCC
>CAYGST010000224.1:0-7615 GCA_964352415.1 uncultured Planctomycetaceae bacterium
GCTCGATACCTGGCGCGGACCTCGGCGCGCACCTGCGCGTCCAGCGCGTGCGCGTCACGAGCGCGCACTGAGGCGGCTCAGGCTCCGTACTTCGCGAAGTCGAGGACGGCCTCGACCCGCTCGACGTCGCCGAGCTGGCGCACGGCGAGGTCCTCGTTGACGAAGTACAGCACGACGCCGTTCGCGATCGCCGCGTCGTACACCTCGCGCCGCCGCTCGCGCTCCTCCGGGAGCGCGTAGATGCTGTACAGGATCGGGCTGCAGCCGAGGCGCGTGACGATGTGCATCAGCGTCGGCAGGTGCGCGAGCGTCTCCAGCTCGAACAGCTCGAAGTCGTAGCTCAGATCGTGGCGCCGACAGTAGTCGTAGATCATGTACCGCTGCAGATGCGGCGGAACGGCGCGCGTGCTCGCCGTGTTGTTGTTCAGGTAGATGACCCGCGAGCGCGTGTCCTGCGCGGCGCTCTGCGAGGCGCGCGCCGGCTCCTCCCCGCCCTCGGGCAGGATCTCGAAGTAGCCGCCGGGGATCTTGCGCGCGAGCTGGTCGCCGAAGCGCGCCTCCGCCAGGCGGAAGTCGATGCTGACGCGGGTCTTGCCCGTCTCGTTGACGAAGTTGCCGTGGATGTTCTCCTGGCCGAAGAGGCACACCTGCCCCGGCCGCGCCGCCACCTGGTGGCTCTCGGCGGCGAACAGCTCGGTCATCTCGTCGATCGAGAGCTCGGCGCGGGTCGCCTCCGCGATCAGCTCGCGCGAGCGCTCGAGCGGGATGATCTGCATCGAGCTGCTGCGGTCCTCCGCGTGCGAGACGTCGGTGAGCGGCATCCACAGGCTGCGCGACGCCGGACCGTGTCCGTAGAGCAAGCCCGTGTGGAACGGGAACACGCCGTGCGGCTTCTGCGGCAGCATGATTCGCACGTTCAGGAAGCGCTGGGCCGCGATCACGCCCTTCAGCTCCCCCGCCGGCACCAGCACGTCCGTGATGAACGTCTGCAGCAGCTCGCGGAAGACCGGCGCGTTCGTCGCGTCGCAGAGCTGCTTGGACAGGACGTAGACTTCTTGTTCGGGGACGACCTCGTGCAGCGCCTCGAGCGAATTGATCGCGTACCCCGCGCGGCGCACCTCCTCCAGGGCCCACGCAGCGAACGGGAAGCGCGCGGCGTCGTACTCGACGAGACGCGCGTTCCAGATCGTGCGGAGGCTCCGCTCGAGGTCGGCCGCCAGCTCCTCGGACGGGAGCGACGCGCCTTGGGCACGCTCAACCGTCATAGAACATCTCTGGGTGCAGACCGATCAGGCGTCGCTCGCGGTCGGTCGTCGCGCGGGCCTCGCTCTCGGGCGTCGTGTGGTTCACGCGCGAGGTCGGCAGCACGCGCTGCGCGAGGTCGCGCCTCGAGTAGTTGACCTGCAGGAAGAAGCGGCCGCTCCCCCCCGGTTGCGGCGGCAGGCGCCGGTGCCAGATGTCCGAGACGAAGAAGCCGACGTCGCCGGCCTTGGCGATCCAGCTCGTGGATGCCTGACCCTCGTAGTCGAGGTCGTCGTCCCACTCGCGCTCGATCGGCGGAGCCTGCCCCGACCGGTGCGTGCCGGGGATCAGGGTCGTGGGGCCATCGAGCGGGCCGCAGTCCTCCAGGAAGACGTGGGCGCAGACGGCGAAGACCGGGTACGGGATGTTCTCCGGCCACGGGACGCCGGGCGCGCGCGGGACGTGCGGGCCCGCGTCGGTGTGCCACTCCTGGCCGCGCGGGGCGTGCGCGGGGTCGCCCGGGTTGCGCCAGGCCGTGCAGGCGATCAGGTGGCAGTTCTCGCCGAGCAGCGGCTCGACCACGTCCAGCAGGCGGCGCCGCGCGACCGTCCGCTGCACGGCCGCGCTGCGATTGAACATCTCGTAGCGGAACATCTCCGCGGACTCAGGGGTCGGCCGGCCAGCGCGGAGATCGGGCGGGACGCGCTCGAAGACCTCCTCGACGTCCGCCCGGAGCTCAGCGACCTCGTCGAGCGAGAAGACGCCGCGCTGGAGCGAGTGACCGACCGCCTCCAGCTCGAGGGTGGCCTGCGGCGCAGGCCCGTCGTAGACCCGAAAGCGATGATGAACGGTGTGGAGCACGGGCGAGTCCGGAGCGCGAGCACGACGAGGAGCGAGGGAATCCGCCTCCGGCGCCCCGAGTCGGGCGCCAGGGGAACGTCTGCCTCAAGCCTACTCCAAGTCGTCGAGGAAGGCGGCGTCGACCACGGACCGAGCCGGACCGCCGCGGCCAGCTCCGTCGGTCGCTGCCCCGCCTCAGCGCGGCGCCACGAGGCTGACGACCGGCGAGGCCTCCGTCAGCTCCGTGCTCGCGCGCAGGATCGCGCCGCCTACCGCCCTGACCTGGACCTCGTAGACCCCAGTCGGTAGAGGCCCGATCAGGAGGCGCTCGCCATGCCCGTGCTCGGGTGGCGCGTCGTGCACACGCGCGAGATCGCGCAGTCCGGCGAAGCGCCGCCCCCCCGCGTCCATGACCTCCACGGACCCGCGCGCCGAGGTCAGGTCGGACGCCCTCACGTCGAGCGCGATCCACCGCGCGGCGCCGAGCGTCAGCTCCATCCGCGCTCCACTCGTGGTCGGCCTCGGTTGCACGACGACCGGCCGCGAGGCTCCATCGCGATGGATCGCGGTGATCGTCACCGGCGCGCGTGGCAGCGCGAGCGTGCGCGCCTCGCCGGCCTCGTCCGACCGCAGAAACGTGAGCGGATTCAGCGGCACACCGTCCGCGTCGTGGACGAACAGGCCGGCACCGCGAACG
Source organism: uncultured Planctomycetaceae bacterium (assembly GCA_964352415.1). Taxonomy (GTDB): domain Bacteria; phylum Planctomycetota; class UBA1135; order UBA1135; genus JABACD01. Next base: position 2,780 of record CAYGST010000224.1, read on the forward strand.
GGCCGGCCCGCCGCATCGAGCACACGGACGTGGGCCGCCTCGCCACTCTCGAGGACGAGATCCGGGGCGGCGTGCTCGCCGTCGCCAGCGACGTCGATCCCGGGGAGCGCGGCGCCAGCCAGTCCACTGCCGTCACGCACGGCTCCGGTGGCGGCTGCGCTCGCTTCGGTCGCGACATCCATCGGTGCGGTGCCGTAGGCGACCACCGAGTAGCGCCCCTGCGGCACCAGATCGAACGCGTAGCCCCCTTCCTCGTCCGTCGTGATCGGCTCGCCACCGAGCAGCGGCAGCGGTCGCTGCGGCGCCCCATCCAGCACGACGAGCGCCACGTGCACACCTTCGCGCGCCGTGCCGTCCGGCCCGAGCACGCGACCGCGCAGCGAGGCTCCAGCCACGTCGAGCACGAGCTCCGCCTCTTCGGCGGACGGGACATCGACCGGGTGCAGCGTGCCCGCGCCATCGACGCCCCACGGCCGCGCGAGCACGACCCACTCGCCGGACTCGGGCAGGTCGATCTCGAAGCGACCCTCCGCGTCCACCTGCGCGAGCTTGCGCTCCAGGGGCCTGTGCCGCGGACTCCAGTACAGCATGCCGCGCGCGGCGACGCCGGCGCGCCGCAACTCTCCGGTGACGCGCACGCCTCCCGGCTCCGGCAGGCCGAGCACCAGCACCTCCTCCGCGCCGTCCGCCAGCGTCCGCTGAACCTGCACGAGATGCTCCATCGCGGCGGCGAAGTCGGTCTTCGTCCCGACCGCGCTCAGCTCCTCCTCACCCGGGTAGGTCGCGAGGGTCCAGGGGCCGGGGCAGAGCGCCTCGAACGCGAAGCTCCCTGATTCGTCCGTCGCGCTGCTGAGGAACTCGCCGCCCTCGGGGCTCGCGATCTGAACGTAGCGGCCCGCAACGGGCTGCTCGTCGAGTCCGTGCACCACGCCACGCACCGTCGCGCCGACGCGCAGGGCGAGCTCGAGCTCTACGAGGCCCTCGTCCGGACCGAGCTCGAGCTGCAGCTCCGCGCTCGGCGCGAGGCCTTTCGCGCGGGCCGTGAGAACGTGCGAGCCCGGCGCGCCGAGCCCGATGCTGAACAGCCCGTCCTCGTCCGTGATCGCCTGAGGGAACTCCACGCCCGCGTCGGAGCGCTTCGCGAGGGCTACCTCCGCGTTCGTGCCCGCGTAGACGATCGCACCCGAGATCGGGACGCCCCCTGGATCGACGACGCGTCCGGCCGCCGTTCCCGGAATCCTCCCGATCGGCGGAACGATGGGCATCGCCTCCGGCTCGCGAGCCACCGCAACCTCCACGGAAGGCAGCGACGCAGAGGATGGAATCTCCTCGACCGCGAACCCGACGGCTTCGGGGGCGAGCGCATCGCCGTCGCCGCTCGTGGAGTCCATCGAGGACCACGGACGCCAGATCACGAGCAGGACGAACAGCGAAGTGGCGACGAGGGCGAACGACTTGAGCATGACGACGCTTCCGAGGGGCAAGAGTGCAGTGGGAGCGGCTGCGCGCTCGGGCGCAGACAGCAGGACGAGACCCGGCAGCCAGGACGTGCGGTCCTCGCCGCGTTCGTCGAAGCGCCGGCGCAGGAGCTCCAGGCCACGGGCGAGCCGGTTGCGAATGGTCGAGCCCGGCTCACCACCGCGGCGCGCGATCTCCGCCGGGGAGAGGCCCTCGAAGAAGTGCAGCAGCAGCGTGCGACGGTACGGCTCCTCGAGCGCGAGCACCGCCTCGACCAGCCCGCGCTGGGCCTCCGCGCGGGCAGCGACCTCGGCGGCCGACGGGAGCGCCTCATCCACGGCAGACTCACGCTCGCGGCGCCTCGCCGCGGCGGCCCGCAGCCGTCCGCGGTGCGCGATGCTGCGCAGCACCGATCCCAGCCAGCCGCGCGGAGACGCCACGCTCTCGGGCGGACGCCGCGCGACGCGCAGCCAGACTTCCTGCAGCGCGTCGTCGGCGCCGGCCTCCCCCACCAGCCGCCGCGCGAGCTCGCGCAGCCAGCCGGCGTGGGCCAGGAGTTCGTCGATCGAAGCGCTGGAATCGGACATCGCCAGAGAAGAGACCACCGACGTGCCCGGCGTCGCGACGGGGACGGGATTTCTCGGGCGGCGCGACTCCGCGCCGCCACCGCCCGCGGCGTAGCGCTCGTGTAAGTCCCGGACGATGCCCCGCGCAAGGCCCCCCGTAAGCGTCTGTCCGGCGGCGACCTACGCCGCGACCGCGCGCGACGCTGCGTGCGCCGCGCCGTGCGGCCGCGAGCGAGGGACTAGCTTTGCCAAGGAGCCTGGCAAAGAATGGGTGGCCTCGAACCGCCGCGTCGCGGTCGGCGCTCGCCCGACGCGCTCGCGCGCCCCCTCCATTGCCCAGCCCCTTGCCGATGCTACGTCACCTGCTCCTCTCCCTGATCGTCCTGCTCACCTCCTCGCTGGGCTTCGCCCAGGAAGGTAGTGATGCCAAGTTCCTGGGAGACCAGGCGAAGATCCTGCACAAGTACGCCGAGGGCGCCTTCGACGACGGCTTTCCGCTGATCTCCAAGCGTGTCTGGTTGATGGTCCTCAGCGAGTACGACCCGGATCACAAGGAAGCGCGCGAGGCTGTCGGCTACATCAAGAACGGCAAGAAGTGGGTCAAGGACCCGAAGTTCACCTACCCGAAGATCGACTCCCCCGATCCGAAGGCGGCGAAGTCGCTGCGCGGCAAGTGGGAGAAGGTCTCCGAGAAGGTCGCAGGCAACCACCGCAAACTCGCACAGGAGTACGCGAAGGCCGACCGCACCGACCGCGCAAAGTGGCACTACGAGAAGGTGCTGTTCTTCGACGCGGACGACCAGGAGGCGCAGCTCGCGCTCGAACACCAGGCCGTCGCGGGGCTGACCGGCACGGACCTCGAGAAGACTCTCTACGACCGCTCGAAGCTGATCGAAGAGGTCGTCGCGGTCGAGGCGCGCAAGGACTACCCCGTCGAGATCATCGACGGCAAGATCCCGCACGAGTACCTCGAGAAGGCGAAGGTCGAGTACATCACCGTCAAGTCGGAGCTCTTCACGATCCACGGTGACTTCGAAGTGGACCTGCTCGTCAACGCCGCAAAGAACGCCGAGCGAGCCGTCAGGATCATGCAGGTCGCGTTCGAGGGCTACGACGGCTTCAACGATGACTCGCGCCGCTGGGTGCGCGAGTGGGCGTTCTTCCAGGACAAGGACACGTTTCGGCAGATCGTGAAGGCCAACGCCGAGCTCAAGAGCCCGGAGCAGCTCAAGTTCATCCTCGAGGAGACGTCGGGCACGCGACTCGTCCGGAACCGCACGCTCGAGTCAGCGCTCGATGTCAGCTCTCCGCAGAACGAGAAGGGTCTGAACGACGACGCCGTGCGCTCCGTCGCTCAGGAGTACGCGGGGTTCAGCTCGCCGGCGCTGACCGAGGGCATCGGACACACCATCGTGGGGATGTTCTTCAACAACAACCGCGCCTTCATCGTCGACAAGGCGGCGCAGCTGCGGACGACCTCCGGTGAGGAGGACGTCGACAAGTTCTCGCCCAACATGGACACCTGGAAGGACCTCGCGCTCGAGGCCGCCTGGAAGCTCGGCGAGGGAACGCCGGCTGCGAACCTCCCCTTGATCACGGCGGACAAGTTCCCGGACGACGCCCGCATCAAGTCGTGGTCGTTCTGCGACTACGTCGTGCGCCGTGACCCGGCGCTGCTCGTCACGCTCGATGAGATGGGCGACAAAGGCACTCCCCTCCAGGTCGAGGCGGAGTTCACGAAGGCCAATGACAACGTCTCCCTGGCTGACATCGAGAAGGGCTGGAAGGACTTCTGGACCGGCGCGAGCCCCGTCCTGAAGGCCATTCAGAACAACGTCGAGCCGCTCACGTCCGTGAGCCCCAGCGTCAAGCTCTGGCTGACCGAGTTCAACAAGGCACGCAAGCTGCAAGGCTCGCCGGACGTCACCTGGAGCGCGACCTACTCCGGCCGCTGCCAGGAGCACGTCTCGTACCTCCTCGCGCACGAGGATCTACGCGGCGCCGGCGCCGAACAGTCCCAGGACATCTCACTCGAGGGAGGCTCGCACCTCGGTGACATGTTCGCCCAGATGGCGCTGGTCACGACCGGGACCAAGAAGCCGAAGGCGGTGTTCGCGGAGTGGCTCGACTATCCGGGCTACCGCGACACGCTGCTGAACGAGCGCCTGCTTACGATCGGGCTCTACGAGGAGGACAACGTCCTCGTGCTCGACTGCATCCGCGGGGTCGGCCGTCCGCCGGAGGGTCGGGGTGGCACCCGTTACTATCCGGGCTCCGGTGATCGGAGCATCCCGACCACGGTGCAGGTTGCGGACCTCGGGCCGGAGCTGCGCACGTTGCTCGACAAGAACGGGCACGAGGCCGTGACCGAGGTGGGCTATCCGATCTCGCTGCACCACTTCGGGATTGGAGGGCTGCGCGGGAACCGCGAGTCCTACAACTGCAAGGTGACCGTGCGAGGCCAGGCGATCGAGGGGATCATCCACCTCGCGGACGGCGGCTCGAACCGCCGGACGTCGGCGCCGGGCCTGGTCGTCTTCTATCCCCTCGAGCCGCTGGACAAGGGCGCCGAGGTCAAGGTGCTCTGGACCTACGACGACGAGCAGTCGACGGCTCGCAAGGAGATCAAGTTCAACACCTGATCGGCGGACAGCTCCCCAATCGAAGAAGGCCCGCGCGCTCGTCGAGCGCGCGGGCCTTCGGTGTTCGGGGAGAGTCGCGACGACCGAGAGCGATCGGGTGAGAGGTTCGGGTCCTTCCGGCCGAGAGGCGCCCTGTCGTCAACGGCGATACCATGGGAGGGACGGAGGAA
>CAYGST010000225.1:0-3088 GCA_964352415.1 uncultured Planctomycetaceae bacterium
ACGGACTGCTAGGCTTGGAGGCATGGACCGTCCCGTGCGCTTCTTCTTCGACTTCCTCTCGATCTACTCCTGGCTCGCCATGACCCGCGCGGAGGCCTTCGCGGCCGAGCACGGCATCCGCTGGGAGCTGCGGCCGATTCTCTACGCGAGCCTGCTCGACCGGACCGGCGGCTTCGGCGCGGGCGAAGTCCCGACTCGACGTGCCTACGCCATCCGCGACGCGCAGCGTGTCGCGCACCGTCACGGACTGGAGTTCGTCGGACCGCCGCGGCATCCCTTCCTGTCGCTCGCCGCGCTGCGCCTGCAGACGGCCGCCTGCCTCGACGAACCCGACCGCGCACTGCCCCTCGCTCGAGGGCTGTTCGCCGCCGCCTGGCAAGAGGGGCGCGACCTGACCGACTTCGACGTGCTCGAGGACGTGGCGCGCCGCGTCGGGCTGAGCCTCGATCTGGACTGCTTGCAGGCGCGCCCGGTGAAGAAGCAGCTGGTGGCCTGGGGCACCGAGGCCTTCGAGGCGGGAGTCTTCGGCATCCCGACCTTCCTCGCGCCCGACGGCGAGCTGTTCTACGGGCAGGACCGACTGGACGACCTGGCCGATCACCTGGCTGGCCGCGGGCCGGCGAGCTACCGACCCGACTCGGCACCTGGACCGCGCCGCCAGGCGGTGGAGGAGTGGATGAGCCGGCTGGAGTCGCCGCCGGGCGGAGCGCCGGGCGCCGGCTGACGCCGGCCCGCTCGTCACGACCCGGACGACCCGACCCGGAGCACGAACAAGGGGCACGAGGCCGTGCGGACCAGCGCCTCCGCCACGGAGCCGAACCACCAGCGAGATGCGCCCGAGGCGCCGTGGGTGGTCATGGCGAGCAGGTCGATCTCCTGCGTCTCGAGCGCCTCCAGGATCGAGTCGGCCTCGCCGCCGATCGCGGCGCGCACCTGGACGTCCCGCACGCCCGCGGCCTCGAGGCGCTCCTGGATCGGAAGCAGGCTGGCGGCGACCTCCTCCACGGTCCGCAACTTCCCGCGCCCTCCATCGGTGGCGAAGTTCTCGACCTTGAAGAGGACGATCGCCGAGTCGAACAGCCGGGCCAGGGCGGCGGCGGGATCGAGGATCCGATCCGCGAGCTCCGAACCGTCGTGGGGAACCAGGATGCGACGGAACCCCTCGTGTCGCTGCTCGCCGGTGTTCAGGACCGTCGGATTCCAGAGCAGGAGCGGCCTGGGGCAGCGGCGCAGGACTCGTTCCGCAACGCTTCCTCGCAGGATGCGCTTCAGGCCGCTTCGACCGTGGGTCGTCATGGCCACCAGGTCGACTCCCAGCTCGTCGGCTGCGCGCAGGATCTCCTCGCTCGGGTCCCCCTCGACCACTCTGTGGGTGGCCTCGACGCCACCGGCCGAGAGCCGGCTCACGAGCGGCTCCAGCTGGGCGTTCGCGGCCGCTTCGTCAGCGCCGTCGTCGAGAACGCGTAGGAGCGTGACGCTGCTCACGCCCTCTGCGCCGAGCAGGCTGCGCAGAGGCGCCAGCACTCGTTGCGAGAGCTCGGAGCCGTCGAGGGGAATCAGAACGTGATGGAAAGCCATGAGCGCGCCTGCCTCTCTGGGTCGTCGCGGGACGGGAGCGTTCGAGCCTACCAACGTCGGGCTCACCCTTCGATACGGTGCCGAACACCGACCGGCGGGGTACGGAGTCGCACACCAACCGGAGGGCTACCGTCGACAAGTACCGCACCAGGAACGGGACGGCTGGATCCGCGTTCGTCGTGCTCGTTCCGCGGTGCGGGGGCCCGGCGCCGACCTCCGGGGAGTCTCGGTTCGCAAGCCAGCCGCAGCTGCGGACGATCGGTTAGGGCCCTCGGGGGGTGGCGCGCCGGTCGTGATGCTGTACGCGGCGACAGAAGAACGCCGGTTGGTGTGCGACTCCGTATCGCCGCTGCCGCCTGGCCGAGACTGAAGACGCGTCTTTCGCCGAAGCCGTGGCCCACGAACAGGTCCTGCGGAGAGCATGTCCTCTCCCGGGAGCAACCATCAGCGCTCAGGACACGGAGCCGGTCGTGTAGTACCAGCGCCCGCCTTCGCGCACGAAGCTCGAGCGCTCGCGCAGCTCGCCGCGCTGCCCGCTCTGACGGTAGCTCGCGATGAACTCGACGGTGCCGGTGTCGCCATCCTCGCTCGCGGAGAGGACCTCGAGCCCCGTCCACGCGTCGATCGCCCGCGCGCTCGCCGCGAGTCCCTCCGCGAGCCGTGGCTCGCGATGGTCCGGGTGGTGCGTCGCGACGAGGTAGTCGATCGCCTCGGGCGCGCCGAGGCTGAAGGCCGTGTAGCGCGAGCGCATCAGGGCCTCGGGGCTCGGCGCGGGCGTCGCGCCGTCGTGGTAACGGCCGCAGCAGCCGGCGAGGGGAGCGGCGGAGCCGCAGGGGCAAGTCATGCGCGCGAGTCGGGGCGGCAGGGTGAAGCGCGGGCTCGTGACGAACCCGCGCCCGCTTCGACTCAGACCTGCGGCTGCTCCGCGACCCCGCCCGTGCGACGACGCCGTTCCTGCCGGCGTCGCGCGAGGTCTTCCTGCAGCGCCACGGACTTCTTGCGGTCGCGCATCAGGAGGAACGGGAACAGGGCGACGAGCAGCAGAGTGATGCCGAGCATGCCCCACATGATGTTCTGGGCTAGGAAGCTCGGCTTGGGCGTGTAGGTCTCGAGCTCGGTCAGGACGAAGAACGGCGCCGTGCGCGTGCCGTGCCCCATCGACTCGTAGTTGTGGTTCTTGACGAAGAAGCCCTTGCCCGAGAGCAAGCGAGCGTCGTCCATGTCGGTCAGGTCCGGGCGGAACTCGGGCAAGACGAAGTAGATGACGCCGGCCTGGTTCGTCCAGGAGGTGTTGCCGATCCAGCCCTCGGTGATCTCGTCGATGCGCGACGGGTTCTCGCCCGGGTTGAACGTGTTGATGCCCATGTTGCGGCTGATCGGCAGGCGAATCGGCAGCGGCACGAGGTCGTAGTCGAGCTGGGGCTGGGATCCGTCGGCGGCCTTCGGCGCGCGCGGGTCGGGATCACCGGCCTTGCGGAAGCGCCAGCTGTCGCCGTCCTTGAGGATCTCC
>CAYGST010000225.1:3098-7603 GCA_964352415.1 uncultured Planctomycetaceae bacterium
GGCCTCGGTCTTCGCGAAGTTGATCAGTCGCCACTGCGCGTCGAACACCCGGCCGTCGAGGCCGGTCGCGCCCTTCGCGGTGTCGTCGGAGATGGCGGAGAGCTCGCGCTCGATCATCAGGGGCGTCAGCTCGTCCGCCTGGAACGGCGGATAGGACGTGACGAGCTCCGCGCCGACGAGCAGCGGGCCATCGGCCCACTCACCGTTGTGGTCCTCGCTGCGGTGGAGCTTCAGGAACAGCCCGTCGAGGCGCAGCCAGTCGCCGAAGATGATCTCGTCGGGGACGCCCATCGCGACGAAGTGCGTGACGAGCCCCGCTCCGTCACGCAGCCAGCCGCGGTACTCCGTGCGCCCGTTGTCGAGCTCCCGTGACTTGATCTCCTCGAGTCGTCCGCGCACGCGGTAAGGCTCGCCGCGATGCGCCGACGGGTCGGCGTCGAGCGCGGCGCGCTGCTCGACAGTGAGGGCGACGACGCCCATCGCCGCGAAGTGCGCGTCCTTCTTGCCGTAGACGAAGCTCGCAACGGGGTCGGTGATGCTGGCGGGGAGCAAGATGCGGTCGGCTGGCTCCGCGTCGCGAATCTTGTCGGCGACCACGGAGATGTCGAAGTCCTCGACGACGACCGTCTCGATGAACTGCTCCTCGTTCTGGCCGATGGCCTGATTGAGCCGAGACTCTTGCTTGTCTCCCTGAAGGCTCGACGCGGCGTAGGCGACGACCAAGAGCACGAGGGCGGCCGAGAAGGAAATCAGCCGGCGCTTCTCACGCTTCGCCTCACGCTCGGCGCGGTCGAGCATGGCCTGGCGACCTTCGGGGGTGTTCGATTGCGGGAGTTTTCGCATGGCGTGGAGGATCAGCTGCGGGAGAGAGCGGGGGTGCGGCGGAGCGCTGCGAACGCGGCGGCGTCGATCAGGCCGCGGAACAGTCGGTCGTGGGGGCTGCCTTCGGGGGAGAGCTCGGGGTGCCACTGGCATCCGAACGCGAAGGGGTGCTCTTCGCGCTCGATCGCTTCGACGAGGCCCGCGGGGTCGCTGGCGCAGACGCGCCAGGGGGGAGCGACCTCGGAGAGGGCTTGGTGATGCCTGGAGACGACATCCAGAGTCTCTACACCGATCATCCCGGCGAGTTTCGTCCCGGTCGCGAGGCGCACCGCGTGGATCGTGTTGCGGGTGTGGTCGCCGACGTCGGGGCGATCCTCGGGCAGGTGCTGGTGCATCCGGGCGCCTTCGGCGAGGCCGAGGAGCTGCATGCCGTAGCAGATGCCGAGGGTCGGGACGCGCTCGGTGATCGCCGCGCGCGCCAGGACGAAGTCCCAGTCCTGTTTCGCGGCGGGCGTGACGACGGCGGACCTGTGCGTCGGGCCGAGCCCGAGGCGCTCCGTGTCGAAATCGTCGCCGCCCCCGAGCAGGAGCCCGTCGACGCGCCGCAGCAGCGCGATGACGTCCTGCGGTCCACCGACGGGCGGGAGCGCGACAGGGATGCCGCCGGCACGCAGCACGGCCTCGGCATACGGTAAGCGCAGCTCGGCCTTCGGCGTCTCACCCGGCTGCAGGCAGCCGTTGATCGCGATGAGGGGGCGATGGGTCTGGGGCATGGACTCGATTCTAGCGGGGCGGCGAGGGTCGCGCTGCGAAGGCGCCGCTATCATCCCGGCCATGGACCTGGCTCTGGAGCTGATCTTCCTCATCGTCGGCTTCGTGCTCCTGGCCAAGGGCTCGGATTGGCTCGTTGCGGGGAGCACGACGCTGGCGGCTCGCATGGGCATTCGACCGCTCGTGATCGGGCTGACGGTCGTCGCCTGGGGTACGTCCGCTCCGGAGGTCGTCGTCTCGACCCTGAGCGCGCTCGAGGGCCAGCCGGGCCTCGCCATGGGCAACGTACTCGGCAGCAACGTGGCCAACATCGGGCTCGTGCTCGGGGTGTCGTCCCTGATCCTGCCGGCCGTGATGCACACGGGCCTGGCGCTGCGCGAGACCGTCTGGCTGCTGGGCTCGGTGGGAATCCTGTGGTGGGTCTGCCGTGACAGCCAGATCACGCGGACCGACGGCGGGATCCTGCTCGGTGCACTGAGCCTCTACAACCTGCAGCTGCTCTGGGAAGCGCGTCAGCTCTCGGTCGGCGCCACCAAGGACGAGGAGACCCCCGACGACTGGTTCGAGGCCCACCCGGTGCTCTCCACGCTGCTCGGCGCGGTCGGCATCGCCGCCGCGGCCTGGCTCACGATCGTGGGTGCAACGGGGCTGGCGTCGCGCATCGGCATCGACGAGCGCGTCGTCGGGCTGACCGTCGTGGCGATCGGCACCTCGCTGCCCGAGCTGGCCGCGGGAGTGCAGGGCGCGCTCAAGGGCCAGAGCGACATCAGCCTGGGCAACGTCGTCGGCTCGAACGTCTTCAACGTGCTCGGGGTGATCGGAGTCGTCGCCCTCGTGCGTCCGTTCGGCGGGCCGTCGGAGCCGGACGTGGTCGATGCCTTCGCGCTGAACCTGCAGGTCGACTTCCCGATCGTGATCGGTTTCAGCATCGCGGCGCTCGCCGCGACGGGGCTGAACGGCGAGCGCTGGGGCCGAACGAAGGGCGCCCTGCTGCTCGGCGCCTACCTCGTCTACATGGCCTACCTGTTCCTCGCGGGCCGCGTCTAGGCGCGGGCGTTGGTACCAGGCGACCGCGAAGAGCGAGCGAAACGGGCGCGGCCCCGTGGCGCCCCGGTCGGGGGGCCACGGGGCCGCGCTGCTGCTCGAAGCCTCGATCAGGCGATGGAGCCGGCCTCGATGCTCTCGTCGTCTTCGGCCTCGTCCATCTGCGCATCGGGCATCGGCGCCGAGGTCCCGGGCAGGTCGTCCTCCTGGATGAAGCGGTGGATCCACGGATAGCGGTAGTCCTTGCCGCGATAGACCTGAACGCTGGCCATCGTCGTCAGCACGAGCCCGAGTAGGACCACCACCGGCAGCAGCGGGATGCCGATCAGCGTCACCGAGAGCACGAGGGACAGAAGGGTCACGTTGATCTGAAAGTTGAGCGCCTCGACCGCCGTTCGCGCGAGCTCTGTGTCGCCTGTCTTGCGGGCCTTCATCTGCCAGATCAGGAGCGGCACGACGATCGCGGGCGAGTAACCGAAGAACAGCCAGGAGACGACCGCCGAGCCGTGTGCGAGCACCCGCAGGCCCCGGTTCGAGACGATGGCCGCGGTGGGGCGCGGCGGCGGAGAAGGCGCTTCGGCGCCCTCCATCCAGGGACGATCGACGAATTCGGAGCTGGGGTCGGCGGCGGCTGTCATGGTCTCTGGGGGCTGGCAGGCGAGGTGAGCGCCCCTCCTGCGGGGACACCCGGCCCCTATTTCCTGGGGTTCCGGGTCGCCGCGTTTCAGGACCTGAGCCCGCGGGTCCGTGCCGAAGTGTGTCGAGGCGGGGAGCCGCGGGCCTCAGGCGCCGCGGCTGGCCACCGCCGCGCCGATCAGCTTGTAGAGCAGCCGGGCGCCCACGATCGCGTCCCAGCTGTCCACCTCGGTTCCCGAGGTCGCGCCCGGTCCGACCTCGCACAGGTCGAAGCCGACGATGCGGCGGCCCGAGTCGACCAGGCCGCCGATCCAGAGCAGAGCCTCGTCCCAGGTGAGGCCGCCCGGCACCGGGGTCCCCGTGTTCGGGCACCAGGCGGGCTCGAGGCCGTCGATGTCGAAGGTGATCCAGACCTCGCTCGGCAGGTGGGCGATCTCGGCGGCGATGACCTCGGTCAGGTCCGCGCCCCGCGCGCGCAGAGCTGCCCAGGCGTGGCCGAAGAGCGGCCGCACCGCCTCTCCCTCCAATCGCGCGAGCTCGACCTGGCCCAGGTCCCGCAAGCCGACCGACAGGACCTGGCCCAGGCCCGGCGCCTCGGCCAGCAGGTTGTGGAGGATGGAGGCGTGGGACCAGCGGAAGCCCTCGAAGGCGGGCCGCAGGTCCGCATGGGCGTCCACGTGCAGGACGCCGAGCCCGGGGTGGGCCCGGGCGGCGGCGAGCAGGCCGCCGAGGGGCACCGAGTGGTCGCCCCCCAGCAGGGCCGGGATCTGTCCGGCGGCGAGCCGAGCGGCCGTCCAGGCCTCCACGCGGTCGTTGAGAGCGTTTCCGATGGCTTCGACACGCCTGAGGGAGCTCAGAAGGGTCTCATCGTCTCCAATGCGGCCTCCGCGTTCGATGATGGTGGATGCCAAAGGGGACGCTTCTGCATTCCAAACGGCCACTTGCTCGTCCAGCTCGAGGTGGATGCCGGCGGTCCAGGGGCGCCCGTCGCCGCCGGCCCAGTCGCGCTGCTGGACGTCGAGCAGGTCGATCTGGCGGCTCGCGGCGAGGACGGCGGCCGGGCCGTTGGCGGTGCCACGTCGGTAGGACGTCGTCGCGTCGAACGGCAGGCCCAGGACGCGCACGCCGGCCTCCTCGGGCGAGACCGTGAGACCGAAGAGGCCACCATCGGCGTCCGCCGGAGCGTCGGGGTCGAAGTCGTTCGGGAGGGCGGGCACGGTGGAGGTCGGGGT
>CAYGST010000226.1:0-7599 GCA_964352415.1 uncultured Planctomycetaceae bacterium
CGCGTGCAGTACTCCACCTACGCCTACACGCTGCTCGGGCTGGCCATCGAGCGCGCGGCTGAGATGCCGCTGGAGGAGCTGCTCGACCGGCGCGTCTGGCAGCCGGCCGGAATGACCTCGACGCGCTTCGAGCGTTCGGGCGACATCGTCCGCAATCGCGCGCGCGGCTACGTCCTCGTGAGCGGCGAAGCGCGCAACGCGGGCTACTCCGACCTCAGCTTCAAATTCCCCGGCGGCGGGATGCTCTCCACCGCGCAGGACCTCGCGCGGCTCGGGCTCGCGCTGCTCGATGGCATCCTGCTCGAGCCGAAGACCGTCGCGCTCATGGCCACGCCCTACACGCTGGCGGACGGCACGCCAACGACCCGCGGACTCGGGTGGCAGCTCCACGCGGGCACGGACGGCACGACGGCGCTCTCCCACACCGGCGGCCAGCGCGGCACCACGACGTCGCTGCGGGTCGACCTGCAGCGCAGGGCCTCGGCCGCCGTGATCTGTAACGTCGAGGGCGCGAGCGGCGTCACGCGGCTACCGTTCCGGCTCCTGGGGCTCCTCGACAATCCGCGGCCTCAGCCGGACGGCGACGAGCGCTGACGACGAGTGCAATGGATCCGAAGCTCTCGGGCACTAGTGCTCGGGCTCGGGCCCGTCCGCCGTGCCCTCGGGCCGCGCGGGCTTGCCCATGACGGCCTTGTCGCCGTACTTCAAGCGGTCGGCGATCTGCAGGTCGTAGCGCGGATGGCGCGGTTCGTTGCCGAAGCCGCGGTGCTCGGTCTCGCAGACGTAGCAGATGACCGTCTCGGGCAGCAGGAACCACAGCACGCAGTCGATCCCGGCGGCGACGAAGAGCGAGATGTAGTTCGTGAACGGCGCGAAGCCCGCCGCGATCACGACGATCCCGACGCCGAGCAGCTTCGGGAAGTCCTTGCCGCTGTAGAGCTCGTTGTGACCGCAGGCCTGGCAGCCGCACAGCCCGCCATCCGCCGTCACCTCGCCGGACGAGAGCGGCCGTTTCAGCGCGCAGTTGGGGCAGACGACGAAGTCGGGAGCGCCCCGGCGCGGGTCGACCTCGCACGCGGTGTAGTGGTCGCAGCCCTCGCAGGGCACGTCGATCCAGGGCTTGGCGGCGGCCATCGAATCAGAGCGGAAGCCCGTAGACGTCCTGGAGGTTGAGCGAGAGCGCGGTGCCGATCAGCACGAGCACCGTCGAAGCGTAGAGGATCCCGGTGGCCGAACGCGTGTTCCCGAGTCGGATCGACTCCTTCGTCATCCACGCGAACAGCAGCGGGAGCAGGAGCCCGACGACCAGGCGCGTGCCGATGTTGAACAGACCGCGCGGACCGAAGAGCGGCGTCGCGGCCGCTTCGAACACGTCGTCGAAGATCAAGCAGGTCGCGGCGACGAGCACCAGGCACGCCACCATCGATCCCACCGTGACGAGGTTGAGCCGGCCGAGGAAGCTCACCTTCAGCTTGGGGACGGTCAGGTACCAGTGGCCGAGCACCATCGCGAGCCCGACGCTGCCTGCGACGGCGCCGGTCGCCAGCGCGGAGAGCGTCAGTAGACCGAGCTCCAGCGCTCCGACGTCGAGAGCCGAGCGCTGCAGCGTGAAGGTCAGGGCCACGATGCTGCAAACGAGCCCCCAACCGAGGGCTGCAGCCCAGGCGACGCCCCGGGTCTTGCCCGCGTAGAACGGGAAGGCGAGAACGCCGAGCCAGGTCGCGAGCACCGCAGGGTCGCGCCAGGTGAGCTCCCCCACAGCCATCGGCAACACGCCAGCGACGAGCACGGGGATCAGCGCCGCGCCGCCCATCAGGCGATAGAAGAACGTCCCGACGGGCGCCTTCGGGACGAACGCCAGCGCGAACAGCGTGCCGAAGGCGAGCTGCAAGCAGAACTGGGCTCCGAGATCACTCCACTGCATGTCGTTGGGGCCGCCGGGCCTGCCGAGCGGGCCCAGAGACTAGGCCCGCTCGGACCAGGTGCAAAGCCGCCGCGGGCCATTCCGCGCGGATCGACGCCACTAGATGTAGACCGTGGCGTCGTCGCCTACGACCTTCAGCTTGTAGCGGGTGGCCTTCTTGCAGACCGCGCCGATCGGCTTGCCGGTCCGCGGGTCGAAGCGGTAGTTGTGCGCCGGGCACCAGACGTACTGCCCCTGGATCAGCGGGCCGTCGTTGAAGTGGCCATCGGCCGCGTGCGGGCAGAGGCGATCGAGGACGTGCAGCTCTCCGTCCACGCGGGCCAGGACGATCTGAGCGCCGTCGCTGAACGGATCACCGACGATCTCCGTGCGGGCGTGACCCTCCTCGATCGAGGCGACGTCCTTGATGGAAAACGGCTTGCCCCGGAAGAGGCGCAGGAGGGCGTTCAGCATGACGAGGGCGCGAAGGCGATCAGGATCAGGCGCCGAGGAGCTCCATCGCCCCCTGCGGCAGGAGGTACACGATGAGCATCATCCCGCCCTGTACGGTCGGGACGTGCACGGAGTCGGGCGGGAACACGACCCACCCGGGCGCCTGGCCGTCGAAGGTCGGCGCGCCCTCCGTCGCGATGCAGAAGTTGACCTCGCCCTGCGGGTGACGATGGCGCGGACCGGCGCCGTTCATCTGGACGATGTCGATGGTGAAGTCGAGGCTCTCGGGGGTCGCCTTGGAGACGCGCCCCCAGCGCATCGGCAGCTCGCCGCGCTCGCAGATGGCGCCGTCTGCGAGCCAGGTGAGGAGCTGCTCGCGGAGCGCCTTGGCCTGCGGACCGTCCGACGGGTAGCGCGACTCGAGCTCCGCCTTGGCCGCAGGGGCATCGGTGAGCTCGAGGCCGCGCGCGGCCTCCAGCAGCGGGAGGAAGTGCTTCAACCGCTCGTCGTTCGTCGTGCTCATATCGATGCGTTCAGGCGGGCCGATCGAGCGGTCCGGACCAGCCCATCATCCCGGTGTCGAGGTTGTGCAGGGTCGTGAAGCCGCGGTCGGAGAGGAACTCGCAGGCCGCCGCGGAGCGCACGCCCGCGGCGCAGTAGACGAGCATCGCGTCGCCCTTGCGGCCGAGCTCGTGGACGCGGTTCGGGAGCTCGTCGACGGGGATCCGGATCGCGCCGGGGATCACGCCGCCGGCGGTCTCCTGCGGCGTTCGCACGTCGAGCACGCGCACGCCCTCGTCGAGCAGCGCCTTTGCGCGGTCGACGTTCACGTCGGACCACACCTGGCCCTCGGCGATCTGCTCGGGCGCGAGCGTCTCGCCCGCCGCGAGGCGCGCGAGGAACGCGCGGTTCACGCGCACGTCGCGCTCCAGCTCGTCCGTGTCGCCGCCGCCGGCGGCGGACAGGCGTTCCACGCGTTCACGCAGGAGCTCCAGCTCCCCCCGGGCCTTGAGCGCGACGAGGAAGCCGAAGAGACCGAAGATGCCGAAGACGAAGGCGATGACGTCCATGGGCGGCATCTTAGCCACGCCGAGGGCGCCCAGGAACCGTACTCACTCCGTTCCCCGGCCGATTCGCTCGAGCGCCGCGAGGGTCGCCTCCGCACCGAGCGCGGTCGTGTCCAGCCGGTGGTGGGCCCGCGCATACAGCGGCGCGCGCCGTTCGACCAGCCGCTCCAGCTCCGCAAAGGCGTCCGGTCTGTCCTGCATGGGACGAAAGTCGCCCTGGTCGAGCACGCGCCGCCAGTGGTCCTCCGTGGTCGCCTCGAGCCAGACGGTGGTCGCGCGCCGCTGCAGGGTCTCGAAGGCCTCCGCGTCGGCCACGAGACCGCCCGTCGTCGCGAGGACGAGGTCCCGCCGCCCTTCCGCGAACAGCCGATCGAGGGTCCGGCGCGCGAGCTCGCCGTAGTAGTCCTCCCCGTGGAGCGAGAAGATCTCCGCGCGCTGCATGCCGGCCGCCTCCTCGATCCGCTCATCGTGCTCGACGAAGGCGACGCCGAAGCGCCGGGCCAGCTCGCGCCCGAGGGTGCTCTTTCCGGCGCCGCGCAGCCCGAGGAGCGCGATCACGCCACAGGGCACCACCTCCTGGGACAGCCCGGCGACGAAGGTCTCGAGCGGCGCCTCGAGCACCCGCGCCAGCGTGGCCAGGCGGGTCAGCGCGATGTTGCCCCGCCCCGCCTCGACCTGCGCAATGAAGCGCTGGGAGAGGCCGCTGCGCGCCGCGAGCTCCCGCTGGGTCCAGTCGCGCTCGAGGCGCAGACGACGCACGCGGGCGCCCACGGCGGCCAGCAGAGGATCCAGAGGGACGTCGGTCATGACTGGCGCAATATACTGCACAACCTGGGCGCCGCCAGCACTATTCTGCTTCCGCGGGGTCGCCGCGGGTCCTACAACGGGGCGATGGAAGCGACACAGACCACCTCCCTCACGGCGTTCCAGACGCACCCGGGGGCCTACCGACACTGGCAGTTCCAGGTCGACGGGCCCGTGGCCCGCATGACCCTGAACGTCCAGGAAGAAGACGACGGGCCGGAGTACCTGCTCAAGCAGAACTCCTACGACCTCAGCGTGGACATCGAGCTGGCGGACGCGATGCAGCGCCTGCGCTTCGAGCACCCGGGCGTGAAGGCGCTCGTGTTCGACAGCGCCATCCCGCGCGTGTTCTGCGCCGGCGCGAACATCTACATGCTCGGTAAGAGCACGCACCCGTTCAAAGTGAACTTCTGCAAGTACACGAACGAGACGCGGCTCGGCATCGAGGACCTCTCCCTGAACAGCGGCGTTCGCACGATCGCCGCGCTCAATGGAACGGCGGCGGGCGGCGGCTACGAGCTCGCGCTCGCCTGCGACGACATCTACCTGGTCGACGATGGCGCCAGCGCCGTCTCGTTCCCGGAGGTGCCGCTGCTCGCGGTCCTGCCCG
This sequence comes from uncultured Planctomycetaceae bacterium, assembly GCA_964352415.1. GTDB lineage: Bacteria > Planctomycetota > UBA1135 > UBA1135 > JABACD01. The sequence goes on from CAYGST010000226.1 coordinate 4,838, forward strand.
GAACGGGCGGCCTCACGCGGCTCGTCGACAAGCGCAAGGTGCGCCGCGACCGCGCGGACATCTTCTGCACGATCGCCGAGGGCTTCAAGGGCAAGCGCGCCAAGGCCTGGGGCCTCGTCGACGACGTCTTCGCCCGCAGCCAGTGGGACGCCAGGATCGACGCCGCCGCGCAAGCGGCAGCCGGGACGAGTGATCGCGTGGGCGACTGGGGCGGGACACCCCTCCCCGACCTCGCTCCTGAGTTCACCGACGAGGCGATGGTGTTCGAGCACGTCACGGTCACGTTCGATCACGCAGCGCGCACAGCTTCACTGACCCTTCGTGGCCCCGCTGCCGATGCGCCCCGCACGCCCGAGGCCATGGTCGCCCAGGGCGCCGAGTTCTGGGCCCTGAAGGCTTTCCGCGAGCTCGACCTGGCGCTCCTGCACCTGCGCATGGACTACCCGGGCATCAACGTCGTCACCCTGCACACCGCGGGCTCGATCGACGACGTCCTCGCGCTCGACGCCGCGCTGGAGAGCGCCAAGGAGCACGGCTTCGTCAAGGAGGTGCTGCTGAACATGGCGCGCGTCCTGCGCCGCCTCGACCTCACGGCGAAGAGCCTCTTCGCGCTGATCGAGCCGGGCTCGTGCTTCGCGGGCTCCCTGTACGAGCTGGCGCTGTCCGCGGACCGCGCCTACATGCTGATCGACGAGGACGACACGAACGCCGTGGCGCTCAGCGCGCTCAATGGCGGTGCCTTTCCGATGTCGCACGGCATCGATCGCCTCCACGTGCGCTTCCTCGGCGAACCCGAGCGTGTGCCGCAACTGCTCACGAACGCCGGCGAGAGCGTCACCGCCGAGGACGCCGAAGAGGCGGGCCTCGTCACGATGGCCCTCGACGATCTCGACTACGAGGACGAGGTCCGCCTCGCCCTCGAGGAGCGCGCCAGCCTGTCCCCCGATGCCCTCACCGGCATGGAGGCCTCGCTGCGCTTTCCTGGCGCCGAGAACTGTGACAGCAAGATCTTCGGCCGCTTGTCGGCCTGGCAGAACTGGATCTTCCAGCGCCCGAACGCGGTCGGCCCCCAAGGCGCGCTGACCAGCTACGGCCAACCCACCCGACCCGTCTACGACTACAACCGCACCTGATCATGAGCTCGATGAGTCTGAACGACAGCATTCCGAACAACGTCGATCTGAACCACGACCGTCGTCTCAAGAAGGCGCTCGAGAGCTGGCAGCCCAAGTTCATCGAGTGGTGGAAGGAGATGGGCCCGGCCGGGTTCCAGGAGAAGGACGTCTACCTGCGCACGGCGGTCTCCGTCGATCGCGACGGCTGGGCCGACTACGACTACGTCAAGATGCCCGACTACCGCTGGGGCATCTTCCTGACTCCCGAGGAGCAGGAGCGCACGGTCGGCTTCGGCGACATGATCGACGCCAAGACCTTCGACGAGGTCCCCGGTGAGTTCCGCAACTCGCTGCGCCGCCTGATCGTCACCCAGGGCGACACGGAGCCCGGCTCGGTCGAGCAGCAGCGCGAGCTCGGCCTCACCGCGCCGAGCCTCTACGACATGCGCAACCTGTTCCAGGTGAACGTCGAAGAGGGCCGCCACCTGTGGGCCATGGTCTACCTGCTCCACCGCTTCTTCGGACGCGACGGGCGCGACGAGGCCGACGACATGCTCGAGCGCCGCTCGGGCAACGCGGACAAGCCGCGGATCCTCGAGGCCTTCAACCAGCCCTGTGAGGACTGGCTGTCCTTCTTCTGCTTCACGATGTTCGTCGACCGCGACGGCAAGTTCCAGCTGGCCTCCCTGGCCGAGTCGGGCTTCTCGCCGCTGCGTCGCTCCTGTCGCTTCATGCTGACCGAAGAGGCCCACCACCTCTACGTCGGTGACACCGGCATCTCGCGCGTCGTGCAGCGCAGCGCCCAGCTGACCAAGGAGTCCGGCGGCGATCCGTACTCCCTCGGCGGCATCCCGCTCGAGATCGTGCAGCGCTACATCAACTACTGGGTCACCTACGCGATGGACCTCTTCGGCGGCGAGATCTCCTCGAACGCCGCGGACTTCTTCGCCGCGGGCCTCAAGGGTCGCTACAACGAGCGTCGCAAGTACGAGGACCATACGGGCAACGACGGCTCCGTCGACATCCCCGTCGTCCAGGACGGCAAGCTCGTGAACCGCAGCGTGCCGACGCGCAACGCGATGAACGAGATCCTGCGCGAGGAGTACATCAGCGATTCGCTCTCCGCCATTCGTCGCTGGAACAAGACGATCGCCGAAGAGGGCGTCGACTTCGAGCTGACCTTCCCCAGCAAGCGCTTCCACCGTCACCAGGGTGAGTACTCGGGTCACTACTTCGACTACGAGGGCAACATCACGGACGAGGCCGGCCACGCCGCCGCCGTCGCCACGCACCTCCCGTCGCAGGCCGATCGCGACCTGGTCAAGAGCCTGATGGTGCAGGTCACCGAGCCCGGGAAGATGGCGAACTGGATCGCCGCCCCCAAGAAGGGTCTCAACGGTCAAGGCCTCGACTACGAGTACGTGAAGCTCTAGCGCAGGTCTCCCAGAACGGCCCCGGCGCTCGTGCGCCGGTCGGTCGCTTCCATGCGACCCCTCCCCTCGGGGAGGGGTCGTTCCATTTCGCCCGGCCCTCCCGTAGGGTGTTCGCCCCGATCGCCCCCGAGCCCCCCACCACGCCCCATCTAGCGCTCAACAGTTTATTTCACAACCCAATGGCGCCCGGCGCCCGGGCCCGGCCCCCCCGCGG
>CAYGST010000227.1:0-7589 GCA_964352415.1 uncultured Planctomycetaceae bacterium
GCATCGTTCGGATCGTCGATCCGCAGCGCGACCCGGAGCTGTTCGAGCGCAGCGGGCTGCCCGAGCCGACCCACGGCGCGCGCGCCTACGTCGAACGCGGCCGCGAGAGCTACGCCGAGACGGACGACCCCGCCAAGCTCCCCGCGCTGATGACGCGCACCTGAGGGTGCGCGGACCGGGTTCCAGACGCAGCTTCCGATGAGCGCGACGGCCAGGACGACCCCCGCGCCCCGGCAGCTGCCGGCGGCGCTGCTCGAGCGCATCGCCGCCTGCGCCCTGCTCCTGCTCGCGCTCGTTCCGCGGGTCCGCGACCTGAACGCCGGCTTCGATCGCGGCTTCGAGGGCTACCAGGGCGCCTTCTTCGCGATGGCCGCGCTGAACTACGAGCGCCTCGGGTTCGACGCGGCCGGTGGCTACCCGATCCTGGACCTCGAGCTCCCGGGCGAGGCGAGCGGACTGTTCGTCTACACCAACCATCCGCCCGTGACGCCACTGCTCGCCTGGGGCGGCGTCTCGGCCTTCGCGCCCGCGGGCTGGGACAAGGCCTGGCGTGAGGACCGCGCGCCCGAAGGCGTCGAGTTCGCGATCCGGCTGCCGTTCCTGCTGCTGCACCTCGCCGGCCTCACTCTGCTGTGGCGGCTGGCGCGCGCCGCCTACGGCGCGCAGGTCGGGCTCTTGACCCTGGCGCTCACCGCGTCGCTGCCGGTCTCGGCGCTCTACGCGACGCTCGTCAACTACGAGACGCCGTCGCTGCCGCTGCTGCTCGCCGCGGTGCTGGCCTACGGCGCGTACGTGCGCGGCGGGCGAGCGCGGGCACTCGTCGGCATCGGCGTCGGCTTCGCCGCGGCCTGCAGCGTCACGTTCGGACCAGCGTTTGTCCTGCCGTTCCTCGTGCTGCGCTCGCTCTGGACGCGCCGGATCCGCGAAGCGCTCGCTGTCGCCACCGCAGGCGGTCTCGGTTGCCTGCTCCCCATCGCGCTGCACGACCAGGCCGCGCGCGCCGCCCTCGAAGAGCTCGGCCGCGCGCCGTCCGGCGTCGCCGAGCGGGCGCAGGTGCTGCTGCAGCCGCTCTTCGACGGCAGCCTGCCGCTCCTCGACTGGCTCGGGCTGCAGGTCGAACACGCCGCCACCGCGCTCGGGGTTCCGCTGCTCGTCGTCGCGGCCGTCGGCGCGCTGCTCGGCGTCGCGCGCGCTTCGTCGCAGCGCTTCGACGCCGCCGCACGCGCGCGCGAGTGGCCGGCGCACGCGCAGCGCGACGTCGACGTCGCGCTGCCGCTGCTCGGTGGCGGATTGCTGTACCTGTTCGCGTTCTACCGGCACACGGGCGAAGAGCAGTGGACGTTCTGGCTCTACCTGACGCCCGCCGCCGCGCTCCTCGCCGCGCGCGCGCTGCACGCCGTCTCCCTCCCGCTCCAGCGCCTGCGCGGCGGCACCGCGCCCCTCGTCCTCGCGGCGGCCACCCTCGTCCTGCTCGGGCTCGCGCGCTTCGAGGCCTGGCGCTTCGCGGTGCGCGCGCCGGGGCCGCGCGACGGGACCGCCCTCGAGCGCGGTCCCGAGGCCCCGCTGCCCCGCACGGCCGGCGCCGCGCTCGGCGAGCTCTTGCCGCCGGGCAGCGTCGGCCTCACGCCGCCCGAGCTCGGTCTCACGCCAGCGGCAGCCTGGTACGCCTGGCGCACGCTGCTGCCGAGCGGGTCGTTCGACGCCGCAGAAGCCGCAGCGCAGGCGCTGGGGCTCGGGGAGGCGCCGCGCTACCTGACCCTCCCAGACGATCCCCCACCGAGCGCGGCGTCCGCGATCGAGCTCCTGCGAGGCACGCTCGGCGAACCCGCCCGCCGCGCGGCGGGCTGGAGCGCCTACGGACCCGGCCCTACTGCGAGGTGAGCGTCAGGATCCAGAACTCGGCGGACGGCGTTCCGTTGTCGCGCACGAGGTAGGCGAACTGACCATCCGGCGTGAAGCGCACCTGGTCGCTCGTCCCCGCGCTCGTCGACCCGTTCGCCGGGACGAAGGCCCGCTCCACCAAGCTGTCCGGGTCCACGATCCGAAGACCGATCAGGTTCTCGCCGCTCACGAACAGCAGGGACTCGTCCGGCGTCGGGGTCACGCCGCTCATGGCCAGGTTCGGGCTGGCGATCTGCAGGGACGGGGCGAGCGTGGTGATGCTCGCGCGCGCGAGGTTGCCCTGGAGGTTTCCGAGCCAGGCCTGCGTACCATCGGCGCTCACCGCTGCGCGACCGATGCTCACGGGCGTGGGCCCCTCCAGGAGCAGCGGGAAGACCTGCAGGAACAGCAGACTGTCGATGTCGGTGGTGAACACGCGCGCACCGTAGAACCCGCCGCCCTGCCAGACGACCAGGGCGTGGCTGCGGTCCGCACCGAGGGTGATGTCCGCGTGGGTCATCAGGGTCTCGGTGAACATCAGCAGCTGGGTCGCGATGCGGAAGAAGTTGCTCTGCGGGTCGACGTCGAGCTGCCAGAAGGTGCCGTCGTCCGCGCCGACCAGGGCGGCCTTCTTGACGTGGATGGCCACGCCGCTCGGCGTTCGCCCCCCGGGCATCGGGATCGCGAGCGCCGTCTCCGCGACGAGGTCGACCTCCGTGAAGCCACCGTCATTCGCGACGTAGAGGCGCGATTCGTCGTCCGTCACATCGAAGCCGGTCGGATTGGCGCCGACGCCGATCTCCGCGATCACGGTGTGAAAGGTCGGACTCTGGTCGTCGAGATCGAAGATGCGAATCGTCTCGTCGACCTCGTCGAGCAGGAACGCGCGCGCTCCGTCGTCCGAGAACTCGAACTGCGTCGTCGTCCCACCGAGCGCGACCGAGGCGTCGAGCTGTGTCTTCACCTCGAACTCGAACGACGTCAAGTTCTGCGCTGCGTCCACGACGTGCAGCCAGACGGAAGCGCCCGGGTTCTGGGCTCCGACCGGGAGCTGCCAGCCGGGAAGGTCGGCGTGCTGGACCTCGGAGGGCTGCACCTGGCCACTCGACACGAAGCTACCTGTGCCCGGCGTGCCGTCGCCGCCCACTTCGAGCAGGTAGTTCACGACCTCGTCCGACGAGAAGATCACGTCGATCGTTTCGAGGAAGCCGTAGGTGCCGGTCAGGAAGTCACTGATGAACAGCCCCGGAGGCACGGCGTCGAACGAGTACTGCTCGGCCTTCGGGAACTCCTGGTTGCCGGCGAGGTCGATGGCGAAGTAGCGCAGCGTCGTCGGGCTGCTGACGAGGAGGTTCGAGATCGGGCTGATCCCCGAGATCGTCGTCGGCCCGCCCACCGTCGGAGTGTTGCCATCCACGGTGTAGTAGATGATCGCCGGCTCGCTGGCGCTGAGCGAGACGAACTGCGCCTCGCTGTAGAGCCCGCCGCCGGGCGTCGCGCTGGTGAACGGGGCGATCGTGTCGGAGGCCGGGGGGCTGACGTCCCCGGCCCCTTCGCCGTCACCGCTGCCGCAGGCGGCGAGGCCCAGAACGAGGGTCGAGGCGAGAAGGGCGGTCGAGCGGGCGGGGGGACGCATCATGGGATCGGGATCGAGAGGACGGGAGCGCTCGAGGGGCCGCCGAGCAGGGCTCGGGCCGGGCGGGCCTGCGGGTCCTGCAACTCGCCTGCCAGCGCCTCGAGGCGGCCACCGAAGCCTACCCCTTGGACCTCGGGCGGGGACGCTTCGAGGTCCAATCCGAACGGGAGCGGATCCGCTCCTGCGCCGAGCGCGGCCGCACGTGCGCCCTGGAGGCGCCCTTGGCGCTCGAGCCGCACATTCCGGTCGCCGAGCCCCGCGCCGCGGCTCAGCCCCCGTAGGGCGGCAGGAGCGTCCCGCGCAGGCGCCGGAAGAGCTCGGCCGTCGCCCGCACGTCGCGCAGGCAGTACTCCCCGATGTCCTCGATGCGCCCATCGCGATAGGCGCGCCCGACCTGACTCCCGTCGATGCTGCCCTTCGGGCTTTCGATGTCGAAGCGTCGGCACCAGTAGTCGAGCGAGTAACGATCGCGCGTCGCGCCGTGGAACGAGAACACGTCCATCAGGTCGCAGTGCTCCTCGGTCGCGTAGCGGTTCGGCACCAGCGTGCGCGTCGGCGTGACGCCCAGCTGCGCCGAGCGCACCATCAGGACCGGTCCGTCGTAGCCGCGCCCGTTGTAGGTGACGACCTGCGGTTGGCGACGCCCGGGCGCCGGTTGAGCGACCTTCTCCCAGAAGGCCTCGAGCAGCTCGCTCTCCGTGCCGCGCAGGATCTGCGAGTGCGCGACCTTCTCCCACGGGTGCATCGGAGCCGAATCGCCCTCGAGCAGGATCAAGCCCCGGTCCTCCTCCACCAGCCACATGCCGATCGCGATGATCTTGCCGAGCCCGGGGTAGAGCGCGAGCCGCTCCGGTACGGCCTCGCGCCGCCCCGGGTCGCGCTCCCGGTTCACCAGGTAGCCGCGGGTGATCTCGTCGACCTCTTCCCAGTGGAAGCCGGCGACCTCGATGTCGAAGGCGATGGGACCCATGACCACAGTCTAACGAATCGGGACCGTGTGACCCCGAGTCAGGCCGAGGCCCGTCGCGCTCGCCGCCCGACGAGGCGCACGCCGACCACCAGGAAGGCGAAGAACGCCAGCTGGCGCAGCAGCTCGCCAGGATCCGGCGGCCCCTGAACGGGAGTCGTGTGGCAACCGCCGCCGCCCCCGCCGCTGCTCGCCACGGCGTTGACGAGGAAGCCTCCGGTCAGGACGTTCGCCTGACCGCTGCTGTTGTCGACGTAGAGGACGGAGTTCTCGCCGGCGGCGAGTCCCGGAGTGACGACCTCCAGCGTGGTCGAGCTGAGCCACGTGACCGAGGTGGCTGGCCGGCCACCGAGGCCCGTGCTCGGGTCGGAGCCGAAGCGCACGGTGACGTCGTTGCCGAAGTTCGTGCCGGTCAGGATCACCGTCTCCCCGCCGCTCGCGGAACCCGTATCGGGCGTGATGTCCGTCACGTTCGGGTCCGGCGCCGCCGAGTAGGTGAACAGACCCGCGGCGCTCCCGCCCCCCGGGTTCTGCACCTCGACGGTGTAGGGACCACCGGCGACGCCGGGCTCGGTCATGACGACGAGCAGGTCGTCGGCGACCGGGAAGGTCGTCGGCTGCAGGATCCCGTTGATGCGCACGGTGCTCGCGAGGTCGAAGTTCGTCCCCGTGATGTGGAGCTCCGTCCCCCCGGCCACGGTGCCCACCGCCGGGAAGGTCGTCTGGACGGTCGGGACGGCCACGAACTGAAACCCGTTCGCGCGGCGTCCCTCGACGCCACTCGAGTCGATGACGACGACGTCGGTCGCGCCGATGGCGCTCGCGCGAGTGGTCAGGGTGATCGTCGTCGAGTTCACGACCGTGCAGCCACCGGGCGCACCGTCCTCGTAGATCTCGCCCCCCATCACCACGCGCAGGCCGGGCACGAACTCCCCGCCGCTGATCGTCATCGCCGTACCCCCGCCGAAGTCGCCCTGGTTCGGCGAAGCGAGCGTGACCACGGGATCCGGCGGCGTGATCTCGAGCGCCGCGGGCAGGATGCTGCGCTGGCCGAGGCTGTCGACCACCGTCAGGTCCGCGTGTCCCGGCAGCGCACCACCGGGAACGGAGATCTGAGCCCGCACCTGACTCGTGAGCCAGCCCGTGACCACGACGCCGATGGTCGGATCACTGCAGCTCAGCGTCGAGCCGCTGTTCAGGCCCGTTCCACGGACGACGATGCCGGTGGTTTCGCCCGAGGGCACGCGCAGCGGGTAGTTGTCGCTGCTGCGACCGAGCGAGAGGAACACGTCCGCGCCGACGTTCAGGTCGCCGACGCTCTGGGTCTGGTTGCCGGTCACGACAACGGTCCCGTACAGGGCGGCCTCGAAGTCCGACTCGACGACCCAGCCGCTACCGAGGTTCGCGCTGGAGACCGGGAAGTCGAGCGGGTTCGCGTAGAGCGTGTAGGTGCCCGGATCCAGGCCGCCGATGTTGAACGTCCCGCCCCCGTTGGCGAGCCCTGCGGCGGCCGTGCGCCCCGTGGAGTCACGCACGACGACGTGAGCCCCGGCAACCCCCGCGCCCCCGGCCGCGCGACGGACCGTCCCGGTGATCGTCGCGTGGTTGCCGTCGGGATACACCGCGCGCATCCCCATGCGCTCGTCCGAGCTGAGCGAACGGTGCAGGATCACGGTCGGGTCGACGTAAGGATACATCGAGCCGCCCGCCCAGCCGGTGTGGTCGAGTCCGACGAGGTGCCCGAGCTCGTGCACCGCCACGTCCTGGATGTCGTAGCGACCGGGCTGCTGGCTGGTCGAGAAGCTGAAGCCCTTGCCGTTGAAGAGCACGTCGGCGTCGACGATCTGCCCGTTGTTGAAGAACCACACCGGCGTGATCGCGACCGTTCCCGAGCCGTTCGGGAAGTAGCCCGAGGCGTTCGTCTCGTCCCACCACACGAGGTGGATGGAGTTGCTCGCCCAGTCGGTGCGCGCCTGCGTGCCCGGCGAGGCGTCCTCGACCAGCTGGATCGTGGAGCCGTCGATGCCGTTCCACTCGTCGATCGCGTTGCGCACGGCGGTCATGTGGCTACCGTCGGCGAGGTCGTCCGAGCCGACGGCGTTGACGGCGATGCTGATGCTGTACGGAGTCTGCCAGAACAGCGGGTTGCCGTTGCTCGGGTGGACCAGGCGCACGTGGGCGTAGACGCCTGCCGCGCAGCCAACGGCGAGCACGCCGATGGAGCAGAGCTTCATGGCCCTCATTCGTCGCCCTCCGAGCTGCTGCTCGGCGGCCGGAGCGAGAGCGCGGCGTGGACCTCCGCGATCGTCGCGGCGTAGTCGAACACCTCGTCACCCGTCGAGTCCCAGGGCGCCCCGCCTCCGACGGGCACGGTCGTCAGCGACCCGTGGCTGCGGCGCAGTCGTCGCGCGCCCGCGAGGTTCGTCTCGACGCGGAACTTGCCCTGGGAGAGGCCGACCGGCATCCGTACCCCCGAGTCGCTCGGCTCGGAGAGGAACAACAGGACGTCCTCGCCGGGCTGGAGCGACGGCATCCCGGGCAGGAGCAGTCCGTTGCCGTTCGGCAGCAATCCGCCCGGCAGGAGAATGCTGCGCGTCGTTTCGTGGACGCCGTGGAGCGTGCGCTCGACGTCCAGCACGACCTCGGTCTCGACGAGGCTACCCGCACCGAGCGCAGCGGTGGCGCTGAGCACGCGAGCCTCGAGGACGAGGTCGGCGCGTTCGGCGAGCTGCGACACGTCGAGACGCACCGCGGTGCCGGCGTCGACGTCGTGGGACGAGCTGCGGGGACGGCACAGCGCGAGCACGCCGAGCGCGAAGCAGATAAGAAGGAGCGACCTTCGCATAGCGAGCGGCCTCACGGACAAGAGGCCGATTCCAAGAGCAGGGGACGGGGCGAGACCGCGCAGGGGGGATCCCGCGAGTTCGCGGGCCTGTCGGTGCCGACCTCTTCGGGCTCGGTTCGGGGTGATCTTGAGTCGATGCGCCCGGAGAGCGCCCGCTCACCGAGACGATTCGCCGCGAACGAGCGCGATTTTTGCGTGCCTCGCTTCAAGATCCTGGGGTCGGGCGGGCCGATGTAGGGGCACGACCCCCCGCGGTCGCC
>CAYGST010000228.1:0-3001 GCA_964352415.1 uncultured Planctomycetaceae bacterium
CGTGCCGTCCGACTGCTGCGCATCGCGCGACCAGAACTGGCCCACGACCGGCGTGCCCGCGGTGAAGCCGCGGGACAGCATCTCCGCCTGGGTGAAGGCGTAGGTGAGGCTGCCCGAGCAGTCGCTGGCGCCCGCGTTGCCCCCCGAGCTCACCGGCGGCGTGCGCACGATCGGCGGAGCGACGCACAGCGTCCCGCCGAAGAACGGCGTCGCGGCCGGCGCGCTGCCCCACAGGAACAGCCCGAACTGCTGGTTCACCAGGCTCGTCGCGCGAATCGTGAAGTCGTCCGCGCCCGTGAGGCTCGGCGTGCCGCTCCACTCGATCGCGGGGAGGCAGCCCTGGGAGTTCAGCTTCGCCGTGCAAGCGCTCTTCGCCACGTCCTTGTAGACGAGCTTGATCGCGTCGGCCGAGGTGTACTCCCCCGCCGCGCTGCCCGCGTTCGAAACGGTGACGACCGGAGCCTGCGCCCCTTCTGCGAACAGCAGCGTGTCGAGCGGGCGCCACTCGCCGCCGCTGGTGCGCTGGTCGAGGGTCCGCACCTCCACGCCGAGGCCGTGGGAGAGCTCGTAGCGCGCCGCGGGATTGCGGTTGCCCGAAGCCGTATGCCACGCGAAGACGTCGTAGCGGCCCGTGCGCGGGACGGCGAGCTCGAAGGTCGCCGAGGCCGGCTGCGCGCCGCTGACGACGCGCGACCCGAACGCGAAGTAGTCCGGCTGCGCGGAACCGATCCAGCCCGAACCGGCTTCGGCGTAGGCGCCGCCCGTGCCCTGGTCGTCCACGAACAGCTGCAGCGTGTCCTCGTCGACGAACGGGTTCTCCGCCGCTGCTTCCCAGGCGTTGCCCGGATTCGGCAGGTTGTCGATCTCGTCCTGGATCGCGATCTGGCTGCCGTACTGGTGATAGACCCACAACGTGCCGTGCGCGACGCCCGCGGCGCGCGCGTAGCCGAGCTGGGCGTTCACCGTGGTCCAGTCGAACTCGTCGCTCGCGCGGTAGCCGACCGCGAGCTTGTCCACGTTCTGCCCGGCGAGCGCCTTCTGCAGGTCGAATTCGTTCTGGAACGCGGTGAGCGACGTCGTGTACATCTGCGGCATCACGAGGTCGAGGTAGCCGCCGGCGATCCAGTTGTCCCAGCGCTGCATGTGCTGGGTCAGGCCGTAGGAGCCCGTCGGCGCCGAAGAGACGACGATCCCGTCGTTCGCCGCCTGGATGACGTCGTAGCACTCCTCCATCAGCCCATCGACCAGGCCCTCGCGGAAGGTGACCCACTGCGGCGCGTTCACGTTCGAGGGCGGCGCCGACCCGAACTGCGCCGCGTAGAGGTTTGCCGTCACGGTCTCGTAGCCGTACTCGCGCCCCGCGCTCTTGCGGCCCCAGCGGATGCGGTCGAGCTGGATGTCGTCGAAGTCGTAGTTCTCGGCGAGCTCGCTCACCATGCCCACGATCGTCTCGCGCACCTCGGGGTGGCCAGGGCTGAGGAACACGAAGCCGCCGTTCTCGCCCGTGATCGCGCTGCCGCCCGCGTCGCGCGCGAGCCAGTCCGGGTTCGCGACGGCGACGGGGTGCGAAGCCTGGCCGACCGCGAGCCCGTATTCGAACCACGCGCCGACCGCGAGGCCCTCCTCGTGGAAGATGCGCACGAGGTGACGCGCCCAGTCGAAGCCGCCCGAGGTCCACTGTCCGCCGGCCGCCTTGTAGGCCTGGCTCGGCCAGAGCGTCTGCGCGCCGGAGTAGACGGCGACGTAGACCGTGTTCATCCCACCCGCTTGGATGTTCGCAGCGATCGCGCGCAGGTCCGCCTCGCTCTTGCCGAGGTAGGTGTACTGCGTGAGCCAGCAGGCGCGGACCTCCGGGGCCGGGCCCTGCGCCGTGGGCGCGGCGCCGGCGAGCGAGCCGGTGAGCGCCAGCGCGGCGAGCCCGACGGTCACGTCGAGCAGTCGGCGGAGGAAGCGGCGCGTCGTGAAGTGTCGGGTCGTCATGGGTGGCTCGGCGTCGGGGGGTGGCCCCTCAGCCTACCACCGCACGGCGCATCGCCGGGGTGCTGACACGTCGCGCGGAAGCAGACACCCGTGTCGCCAGGAGCGTCCGCGCAGAGCGGCTACTCGCCGTCCTCGTCCTCGGCCTGCTCGTCGTCGCCCTCGTCGTCGCCCTCGGCGTCGTCCTCGGCGTCATCTTCCGGCGGCTCGTTCGCCTTCGCCGCCGCCTCGGCCGCGCGGCGCGCCTCGAGCTGCACACCGTACTCCGCATCGAGCGTCTCGAGGACCTCGACGATGCGCACGGCCTCGGCGCCCAGCCCGGTGACGATGACCTGGCGGGTGCTCTCCAACGACACGACCTGCAGCGTGTTCGGGTTGATGATCAGCTGACGCATCGCGCCTCCGATCGACTCCACGTGTTCGAGCGACACGACGGTCGAGATGAGCGTCGCCGCGTCCTCCGCGAACGCGTGCACCGCGGCGTGGGGCACGAACACCGCGCTCCTCCGAAGCGAAGTCCGCGTGGGCGAGTCGAGCGCGTACACCACGGAGAGGCGCGGCTCCTGCAGACGCACTGGCAGCAGGACGAGGCGGTTCGCCAGCAAGACATTCTGGACGACCGCCCAAACCCGCCCGGGTGCGAGTTGAATGTCGCCGGAGCCGCGATGCGCGGTGAACTGCAGCAGGTTCTTCACATCCTCGGACCAGAGGATGCGCTCGCCCGTCACGCCGGAGAGCTCGTTCAACAGGTCCGCCAGGGTCTGCCCCCCAGCGCGGATCGTCAGCCCGGACGCCGGCGTGGGGTGAACTCGCTCGCGGAAAGCCTGCTCCCTCGGAGCTCGAAGGCCCAGCGACTCTCCATCAGCCAGCTGACGAGAGCGTTCGTCGACCGCCTTCAAGATGTTCACGATGTAGGCGAGCCTGCGCCCGTCCGCCGTGACGACGACCTGACCCTGTTCCGGGAACGGCGTGAGCTGCGTCACGTTCGGATCCACGACGAGCTGTCGCAGGGTGCCATCGACAC
>CAYGST010000228.1:3101-6154 GCA_964352415.1 uncultured Planctomycetaceae bacterium
GCGCGCCGTTCGCGTCGGCGGCCGCGGCCTCCACGAGCGCGAAGCCGAGCGACGGCTCCTGGGCTGCGGCGTCCCGAGCGACGCCAGCGAGCAGCGCGGCGGACAACAGGGTGTTCGTGATCCAGTTCATGGCGAGCGAGCGGGGTTCGAGAACGGGGCGTGCGACACGCGGACGCCCCACGGATCGGCGTCTTTCAGGCGTCCAACGATTCCTCCCGATCGTACGGACGGACGCGAGGGCTGCCACCGCCGCTCCAGGAGGATGCCGCAGCCGTCACCGGGTGCCGGCGCTTCGTGGGGGCGCTTCAGGCACGGCTCGTGCATCGCCGGCATTCCCGCGCGACGTGTCGCCAGGAGAGTCCGCGCGGAGCGGCTACTCGCCGTCCTCGTCCTCGGCCTGCTCGTCGTCGCCCTCGGCGTCATCTTCCGGCGGCTCGTTCGCCTTCGCCGCCGCCTCGGCCGCGCGGCGCGCCTCGAGCTGCACACCGTACTCCGCATCGAGCGTCTCGAGGACCTCGACGATGCGCACGGCCTCGGCGCCCAGCCCGGTGACGATGATCTGGCGGGTCCTCTCGAGCGGAACGATCTGAAGCGTGTTCGGGTCGATGACCATTTGACGAGTGGCGCGTCCGATCGACTCCACGTGCTCGAGCGATACGACGGTCGAGATGAGCATCGCCGCATCAGCTGCAAAGGCATGAACCGCGGCCTGGGGCACGAACATCGCGTTCATCCGAAGCAAGCCCCGCGCAGGCGAGTCGAGCGAGACCGCCGTCGAAAGACGCGGCTCCTGCAGACGGATCGGCAGCAGGACGAAGCGATTCGTCACCAGCAGGCTCTGAACGACCGAGCGGACCCGGTTGGGCGCGATCTGCAAGTCTCTCCAGCCCTGGTACGAGGAAGCCCTCAACAGTATCTCGGTCTCCTCCGACTGAAGGATGCGCTCGCCCGTTGCGTCGGCGAACTCCGTAAGCACGTCCTTGAGCGTCTGCTCCCCGGCGCGGATCGTCAGCCTCGACCCAGGCGACGGGAACAAGCGCTCGCGGAAGCCCTGGTCTCTTGGGACGCGAGACTCCACCGACTCTCCAGCAGCCAGCTGACGAGAGCGTTCGTCGATCGCCTTCAACACGTTCAAGAGGAAGGCGAGCGTACGCCCATCCGCTGTCACGACGACCTGACCTTGTTCACGGAACGTTGTGAGCTGCGTCACGTTCGGATCCACGACGAGCTGTCGCAGGGTGCCATCGACACCGTCGAGGTCCGTGTGCCGCATCGGCACGACCGTCTGGAACAGCTGGGCCGAGTCCTGCGCGAAGTCCGCGACCTCCGAGTACGGGAGGAGGAGCGCGGTCTGCTTGACGCTGGCGCGCGCCGGAGAGTCGAGCGACGCGACGGCGAACATGCGCGGCTCCTCGCGGCGCAGGCTGATCAGCAGGAAGCGCGAAGTGCGCAGGAGGTCCTGGACGACCGAGTACACGTCGTCGGGGGCGATCACCAGCTCGCGCTGGAGGGGCACCATGGAGTACCCCATCAGGGAATTCACGTCCGGACTCCAGGTCAGTGTCTCGCCCGTGACCTCCGCGAACTGCTGCAGGAGCTGCGCGATCGACAGGTCTCCAGCGGGCAGCGTCAGACCCTCCGCGGGCGTCGGGAAGTACTGCTCGCGCAGCGAAGGCGACGTCGCACCGTCCTGCGCGCCGTTCGCGTCGGCGGCCGCGGCCTCCACGAGCGCGAAGCCGAGCGACGGGTCCTGGGCTGCGGCGTTCCGAGCGACGCCAGCGAGCAGCGCGGCGGACAACAGAGTGTTCGTGATCCAGTTCATGACGAGCGAGGCGATGTGTGGAGTGAGAAGCGGCGCCGCAGCAGCGGTGACGTCCCGTGATCGGGGATCTTCCCATGAATTCCGGGGGATCGAGACAGCCGAGTCCGAGGGTCAGGACGGCGAGTCGAGCCCACTGTCGCCGCTCAAGCCGAACGTCGAAGAGGCATCTACGGCAGCATTGCCGCCCGCTGCGAAGCCAGCCCGCGGTGGATCGATCGCCGCAGATTCTCGAGATAGGCGGGAGCGAGCCCCTCCCATTTCGACTCGTGGAGTCACTGGCCAGTCCTCGGCCTGGCGCCAGCGAGTAACGCATGCAGCGACACAGCCGTCGCCTGCGCGTGCCCACAACTTCGAACTGGAGTCGATCCGCATGGGTTTCCCCCGCCTCGACAGCATCGCTGTTCCTGTTCTCATCCTCTTCGTGATCGTGACGATCCTGTTCTTTCGCTACCTCCGAAGGGAAGTCGATCACGTGCCCAAGCACCGCAGGAGCCATCGGCCCGATTCCGCTGCACCGACCTCGCCCGACCCTGCGGAGTCGACCAGGGCGACCTCCAACTCAGCAGGGGTCGAGTGGCCAGGCTCGAAGAGAGGGCATGGGTTCACCGTGTCCTCCGGCGGACGGCCCTCGGTCAAGAGCCTCGACGCGCTCGCCGCGTTCTTCGTGCTGATCTCAGTGTTCTTCGTGTACCAGGCCACGCGAGCCGTGGAGGTCTTCACGATTCGAATGGCTGTCCCTTCTGGCGGCGAGTACCGGAAGTTCATCGACAAGTACCAGACCTTCCTGAATCGCCCTGGTAGCCCGGCCTCCTTTCGTATCGCAGCGCAGCAACGGGACAGCACTGGGTCCGTGGGCACGCGAGACCTGATCGCGGACGGAACGGCGAATCTGGGGGTCGTGCAGTCGAACACCACGGCGCGCAATACCCGCGTGAGAACGCTCGCTCACATCTTCCCCGAGTATCTGTTCGTGATCACGAAGAATGGCCAACCCCTCGACCTCGCCAGCCATGGTGCGGACGCCCCGTCTCCCACGACCTTCACGGGCCGTCTCAGGATCGCCTGCTTCGGCAAGGGCAGCCAAACCTATGACGACGTGAATCGGATCTTGAAGCTGTACGGGCTCGAGCGCTGGCAAGACTACGCCCTCATCGCCCGCGACTATGAGGGCGCGCTCGATGCGCTCGTCCTGGGAGAGGCCGACGCGGCCATCTTCATCGCGAGCAAGGAG
>CAYGST010000228.1:6164-7565 GCA_964352415.1 uncultured Planctomycetaceae bacterium
ACCCTGAAGGCTGCGCTACGTGGCCCCGACCCCGAGTTTCAGATCAACGAGCAAGCCCAGCTCGACCACATCGTCGAGCAGCTCCCCCCTTACCAGCTCGCGGACATCCCGGGTGGCCACTTCGGGCGTGGAACGACGGAGTACGAGACGATAGCGATCCAGGCCACGTTGATTTGTTCGAGCGACCTGCCGCAGTCGACGATCGAAGACCTGACGAGCGACCTGTTCGAAAATCGCTCCGAACTGATCGCGGAGTACCGCGGGCTACGCTTGGAGGAGCCCTCTACCGCCTCGAGTTCGATTGCGATCCACCGTGGCGCGCGCGATTACTTCGAACGGGAAGCGCCCTCGTTCATGAGCCAGAACTCGGGGATCATCCAGTCGATCCTGTCCCTTCTCTCCTTCACGCTGGCGGGGATCGCGTTCGTCCATGGCCATCGCTCGCGCAACATGACTCAGGCGCCCGAGGTTGCGGGGCTCGAAGTGGACTCGCAGCAGGAGGCGATCGCCGACCGAGAGCCCCCCAACGAGAACGGACTCGTTCAGCCCCTGGGTCCACAGCGCGCTCCTGACACTCGAAGCACCCAACCCACGAAGGAGATGGTCGAGCCGACTGCCAGGCCGTAGGCCGCCACTCACCCGGATCGAACGGCCTGCTCGCGTGACGCTCAAGCCCCGCTTCGCGAGCAGGCCTCTCGGGTTCGAACAGGTGACCCGCCCCGATCCTCCCAGCGCAGCCGCGGCCCGACGGTCCCACCACTCGAGCACGCGCGCTTCGCTGTTCCATTCGTGCCGGCTGCAGCTACCCGGCGCCTCGTAGGCGCGCTTCAGGAAGAGCTCGGGCATGCCGCCGATCCTCGCGGTAGAGTCCGCGCATGGGAAGGCACCTCCTCGCTCTCGCCGCCGCGCTGCCCCTCGCGGCCGGCTGCACCATGTCGCACACCCAGTACGCCGAAGCGAACTTCGTCCCGGGCGACGCGGCCGCCTCGGAGGGCGACGGCGTCGAGCTCCTCGGCCACGTCTACGCGAACTCCTGGGGCATCTACGTCTTCGCGAAGCTACCCTACGTGGCGGGCGGCATCGACGAGGACGGCCAGCCCGAGTGGCGCTACTTCGAGGACGTCGTGAAGATCGAGACCGCCGTGGACCTGCTGGAGGCCGAGGCGCTTCGACGCGGCGCCACGCACGTCGTCGACCTGAAGAGCGACTGGATCAGTGAGTGGTCGGCGCCGTCGTTGATCTTCTGGATCGTGGAGACCGAGGTCTCCGCCACCGCGCTGCGCGTCACCGGCGAGGCCCCGCCCGAGGCGCTCCCGCTCGGGCCTCGGCGCCGGGCGCGGTGAGGCTCCGCCGGCTCGCGACGACGTGCGCCGCCCGCGACGCGCGTCGCGGGCGGCGCAC
>CAYGST010000229.1:0-7544 GCA_964352415.1 uncultured Planctomycetaceae bacterium
CCTCTGCAGCACCTCGGGGTACGGGCCGTTCGCCATCATCCCGGGGTCGTAGTTGAACTCCATCACGAGCAGGTGCGCGCCGCGGAGCTGACGGGCCACTTCGGGGTCCGGGCGCCCGAGGTCGGTCAGGACGCAGGCGACGCGCTCGCCGTGTCGCAGCTTGAACGCGACGGTGGGGTCGCAGTCGTGGGGGAGCAGCACGGGCGTGTAGGCGAGCTCGCCGCGTCCCTCATTGGACTTCACGACGCACTCGGAGCCGATGCGCAGCGCCACCAGTCGCGGCGCGCGCGCGATCGAGCGGTGCTGCATGATCCTCTCGGCGCAGTGCAGCGCAGCGCGCTGGCGCTTGGCGATCGCGCCGGCGTTGCGTGAGTGATCGAGGTGACCGTGGGTGATCAGCAGGTGATCGATGGCCCTCGGCCCGAGCTTGCAGGCCTCCAGCCGCTCCGAGATCACGCGCACGCCGAGCCCCGCGTCGACCATCACGACGAGGTCGTCCGCGCGCACGACGAGGGAGTTGCCCTCGGAGCCGCTACCGAGCAGCTGTACGTGCATGAATGCGCGCCTCCGGGCGGGGGCGGCCGTACCGCCAGCGGGTGAGGAGCAGGGCTCCGGACAGGCCGATGAGCGTGAGCAGCGTGCCGATGCGTAGCGACCACGGCTCGTACTTGATGCGCACCGTCGAGTTGCCCGGCGGCACCTGCACGCCGAAGAACACGTGATCGAGTCGCAGCACCTCGGCGTCACGACCGTTCACGGTCGCCTTCCAGCCCGGCATCCACGCCTCGTGGACGACGAGGAAGCCGCCGCTCGTCCCGACGATGCCGATATCGACCCGGCTGGCCGAGGGCCGCCGCGGCTGCAGTGTCCCGGAGACGAACTCGCCCTCGTACGGCGACGCTGCGCTCGGCCCGAAGGCGGCCGCCGCGAAGTCGTGTCCCGGCGCGGCGAGCCGCGCCGGCGTGTCGTCGCCCTCGGCCACGAGCTGCGGCACGACGCGCGCGACGTCGAGCGCACCGGCGCGCTCGTAGACGTGGAATTCGTCCGTGACGTAGCGCTCGGTCAACAACGGCGAATCGATCGGGCTCGTCGCGAGCACGCAGCGCACGCGCAGGGCGTCGAGCAGCGGCCGCTCGAGCAGTGCGGGCTTCGTCAAGCGCGCGGGCGCCCCGCGGTAGAGCCCGTCCGGGTCGAGCTCGCTCCACAGGTCCGCGAGCCGCTGCGAGGGGAACGCGATGTACGGAGTGAGGTCGGCGACGCCGTAGACCGCCGGGAGGTTGGGCCGCGCGAGCCGCAGCACGTCGCCGACGCCGCTCTCGCTGTTGTCGACTCGCAGGAGCCGTCCATCGCCAGCGGCGTCCGCGACGGCGTCCATGGCGTCGCTGGCGGGGAACACCGGCAGCGCGCCGGGGAAGGCCGGCGTCGTGTGGGGCTTGCCCGCGATCGCGGCTTCGACGACGAGCAAGAGGCAGGTCGCGACGCCGCCGCCGCGCACCGTCAGCCGCCCGGCGAAGTAGGCGATCAAGAGCAGCAGGGAGCTGATCAGCGCCAGGGTCAGACCTGCGTCGACGATACGTTCGGCCGCCGCCTCCGCCTCCGCCGGCGAGAAGAAGCCACGCACCGTCTCGAGGTCGACGCCGAAGCGCGCCGGCAGGGTCGCGTCGAGGTGCTCGCTGAACGAGCTCGGTTCGACGACGAACCACAGGCCGAGGCCGAGCAGGAGTCCGCCGAAGGCGACGCCGAGCGCGCCGAGCCGCGCCGAGCGCCAGCCCTCGAGCAGCGCGTCGAAGCCGAGGGCCGCGAGCCAGGCGAGCGCGAGCGCGCCGATCGCCGCGGCCCGCGCTGGATGCCCGAGGTTCATCCCGGGCAGGCCGTACAGGAACTGCAGCCCGGGGATGTCGAAGACGAGGCCCCAGGCGCAGGCGAGGGCGGCGAGCGGGAAGAGCGCTTGGCGCGGGCGCGCGAGGAGCGCGGACGCGACGAAGGCGAGGACCGTGATGCCGGCGAACAGATGCCACTCGAGGCGGTTCGCCGCGAGGCCGCGCTCGACGTCTTCGGCGTCGAGCAGCCACCAGGTGACGGGATCGGCCGAGGCCGGCCTTGCGTCGGTCGGCAGGCCGAACAGCGTCGGCAGCACGATCGTCGCGATTGCCGCGGGCGGGAGGCTCTGGGCCGCGATCGCCGCGGGCTCCTGCGGTCCGCGCGTCGAGTGCGCGGCGGCCTCCGCGGTCGGCAGGAGCTGCGCGCCGCCGCCGCACAGGCCGAGCACGAAGAAGAGCAGCGCGGAGCCGAGTGAGCGCTTCCAGAAGGCGGACTCGACCTCGACCCGGATCGCTTCGAGCGCGCGCACGAGGATCCAGGCGAGGCACAGCGCGGCGACGAACAGGAACACGGGCGGGAAGCCGGCCAGCGCCGAGAGCGCCAGGCCGGCCGTGATGAGCAGGCCGGCGTTGCGGCGCCCGCGGAACAAGAGGTCGACGCCCCACAGGCACCAAGGCGCCCAGACGAGCGCGTCGGCCTTCATCACGTAGTGCAGGTTGGCGACGAGGTAGCCGCTCGCCTGGAACGCGAGCACGCCGAGGAAGGCCGCGGTGAACTTGAGCCCGCGCCCCTCGAGGAACAGCAGCATGCCGAAGCCGCCGAGCACGAGCGTGAGCAGCGCGTGCCAGCCGCTCGCGACCTCGGGGGCGAGCACGAGGAACGGCCAGCGCAAGGGGTTCCACGGCGTCGAGAGCGAACCGGCGGCCAGCGGCGCGCCGAGGCCCGCGCGCGGGTCCCAGGTGGGCAGCGTCCCGCTCCCGAGCTGACGGCGGACCTCCAGCTCGTCCGACATCAGCGGGAAGTAGCGATCGGTCGCCACGCGGTTCGCATCGATTCGCGCCGCCGCCGCCTCGACGGGGAACTCGCTCGCCAGCGGCTCCTGAGTGATCGGAGCGAGCGGCAGGAAGCGCGCGTCGCCCGTCAAGGCAGGCGCGAGCAGGAGCAGCGGCAGCAGGAACAGCAGCGGGAAGCGCAGCCGGCTGGGCATCCACTGGCCCGAGATGAGCGTGAGCGTGTTCAAGGCGAGGTCGCGGCGTGGGTGCGGGGCGTCGCGACCGGGATCACGCGCTCACTGCCACTCGGCGATGAACAGGTTGGTGTCGCCTTCGTTCTCGCCGGCGCGGTTGCTGGAGAAGACGAGGTAGCGTCCGTCCGGGCTGAACATCGGGAACGAGTCGAAGCTCTCCTCGGTGGTGATCTGCTCCAGGTTGCCGCCGTCGACGTCGATCGCGAACAGGTCGAAGTTCATGCGCGAGCCGTCCTGCGAGTGGTGGTTCGTGCAGAACACGATCCGGTCGTCGGACGGGAAGAAGTACGGCGCCCAGTTGGCCTTGCCGAGCTGCGTCACCTGGCGCGGGTTCTCTCCGCTGGCGTCGACGACCCAGATCTCCATCGAGTGCGGTCGAATCAGGTTCTCCGAGAGGAGCTGCTTGTAGCGCGCGTGCTCCTCCTCGAGGTTCTCGGTCCCGAAGGCCGTGGTGCGGTAGACGAGCTTGGTTCCATCGTGGCTGAAGAAGGCGCCTCCGTCGTAGCCAACGCGGTCGGTCACCTGATGCAGGTTCTCGCCGTTCAGGTCACAGGTCCACAGCTCGATGTCGCCGGAGCGCGTCGACGTGAACACGATGCGGTCGCCGACGGGGGAGACGGTGGCTTCGGCGTCGTAACCGGGACCCGTCACGAGCGGACGCGCGCCGCCGTTCTTCAGGTCCTTCACGTAGATGTCGTACTCGGGGTAGATCGCCCAGGTGTAGCCGAAGGACATGTCCGGCTTGGGCGGGCAGTCGTCGTGCACAGCGCCGGTGGAGCCGAACACGACGCTCTCGCCGCCCGGGAGGAAGTAGGAGCAGGTCGTCGTCCCACGGCCGTCGGAGACCTGGATCGCCGGCGCTCCGCCGCGCGTGACGAAGATGCGGTCGCAATCGACGCCGTCCCAGCGGCGCTGGAACACGAGCCGATCGCCGGCGGGGTTCCAGTAGGCCTCGGCGTTCTCGCCGTCCCAGGTCAGGCGCCAGAGGTTCTTGAAGTGGTTCTCGCCCTCGCGGATCAGCTCGTTGACCTGCACGCCGCCATCGATCGGGCAGCTCGGATCGGTGATGAGATCGGGCACGGGCACCGTGACGGCCTCCGACGCGAAGAAGTGCGTCGAGCCGCAGGCAGCGACGGCGATCGGGAGCGAGCAGAGGGCGGTGAGCTGGAGCAGGGTGCGTCGGCGCATGTCGGATCGAATCGAAAGGGGAGGACGTGGAGCGCGCAGGATAGCCCGCCGGAGCCCGCGCATCTGCCACAGGTCCGGGACTCCGGGCTCACTCGCCGCCGTCGGCGGTCTCGGTGGGCTCCGCGTGGCCGCAGGGGGCGTCTTCCGGGGGCCGGCGGTGGAACGACGCCTGGCCGCGCGGCGGCGGGGGAAGATCCCAGCCTCCCTCTACGAACGGATTGCAGCGCAGGATGCGCCAGGTGGCGTAGATCGAACCGACGAGGACCCCGCGATTCGTCACGGCCTCGACGGCGTACTGGCTGCAGGTCGGGCGGAAGCGGCACGTGGCCGGGGTGATCCGCGACAGCGTGCCCTGGTAGATCCGGATCGGCAGCACGAAGAGCTGCCGCAGCCAGCCGAGGAGCGCGTTCATCTCAGAGCCTGTGGAGGAATCGCTCGCGCTTCGCGGCGCGTCGCGATCGTGTCCGGACAAGGCGCCCTGCGGGCGCAACGCGCGCCGTTTCGGAGGAGGGGCAACGCAGCTCGGGGCGCGAGCGAGGCGTGGCGAGGAGTGTGATGGGTTTCTTCACGGGCTCTCAGTCGCCGGCCGGCGCCGCCGCGTGCTTCTCGAGGTAGCGCCGGTGCGCCTTGGCGGCCATGGCGACCAGCTGCTCGCGCGCCTCTTCGAGCGGCGGTACGAGCCGCGGGCGCCCGGGGATCATCACGACGTCGAGCCCGGGCGGGAGCGCGTGCTGCTCGAGCCGGAACGCCTCACGGAAGACGCGCCGCACGTAGTTGCGGCGCACGGCGCTCTTCCAGATGCGCTTCCCGACCGAGAGCCCGAGCCGCGAGTGCGCCAGCCCATTCGGCCGCACGGCGATCGTGAACAGGTCCGAGCGCGCCCGGCTGCCATCGCGATAGACGCGGGCGAAGTCGGCGCCGCTCTTGATGTGCTGGTGCGTGCGGAAGCGGAGGGAAGGCATGGGCCGAGATCCTACCAACCCGCGGTGGAAGTCATTCGGTAGCGGGCCGCCGCGCTCTGTGGGCGCGCGAAGCGGGTCCAGCCACCTGCAGCCCGGCCCCCCGGAGCCAGGACGAGGCGAGGTGCGCAGGATTCTCCGGGGGAGCGCCGCGTTCGCTTCCCTACACTCTCCGGCGCGATGCGCGAAGGCAACTGGATCGATGGCCGCTGGGCCGGGCCGCGGGCAGGCGATGTGTTCGAGCCCGACCTGCGTCCGGGCGAAGGGGCCAGGCGCGAGCCGTGGCCGCGCTCCAGCGTCCCCGACCTCGAGCGTGCCCTCGACGGGCTCGCCGATGGCTGGCCAGCGTGGAAGCGCCTCGGTCGCCGCGGGCGCGCCCGCGTCCTGCTCGAGCGGCTCGACGACTGGCAGCGCCATGCGCCGGGGGTCGACGGCCTCGCGCTACGCCTCGGCCTGGCCGAGGACGACCTGGACGGCGAGCTCGAGCGCGGCCTCGAACGGGGCGATCGCGTTCTCGAGAGAGGCGGTGGGCGCGACGAGCCCGGACCGGTGCTCGTGCGCGTGCCCGCCTGCGAGCTGTGGGACGGACTCGTCGGCGCCGTCCTCGGGCCGCTGCTCGGCGGCGCGCCCGTCCTGCTCCTCGGCGACCGCGACCTGCCGCAGCTCGCGCACGAGCTCGTGCGCGCGCTGGTCGAGCCGGACCCCGAACATCCGCTGGCCGCCGCGCTCGCGCTATTGCACGAGGATCGCTCGGTCTGCCTCGGGTCGGCCCTCGCGAGCGGGGACCTCACGCGGGCGTGGATTCCCGGGCGCGCCGACCCGGACGCGGCCACCCCGATCGGCGGCGAGGCGCCGCGCAACGCCAGCGCGGTGGTCCTCGCCGGGGACGATCCCGCGGAGCGGGCGAGGGCCGTGGCCGCCGCGGCCTTCGATCCCGTGGCCGCGCTCTCCGGCCAGCGCGCGGGTCATGTCGGGCGAGTGTTCTGCCACGAACGGAGGCTCTCGGCGTTCACGGAGGCTCTTCTGGAGCGGCTGGGAACGCTGAGCGCTGCGGGCACCTGCCGTCCCTTCGCCGGGGACCTGGGCGCGACCTGCGAGGGTCTCGTGCATCTGGGCCTCGACGAGGGCGCGACCCTGGTCCTGGGCGGTCCGGACGGCTCGGCGGGGTTCCGAGTGGCGCTGCGAAAGGGTACTGTGGTGGCTTCGGTGTTCACGAACGTCGAGCCGAACATGGCCCTGGCGCGCGCCTCGCGGCCAGCGCCCGTGCTCTCGCTCGTCCGCCTGGCGAGCGACGCCGAGGCCCAGGCCGCCGCCGAGCACGCCGACCGTCCAGGAGTGCCCGTCCGAGGCCTCGGAGATGCGCCCTCCGCGGGCTAGAAGAGTGGCCCGATTGCCTGCAGCGAAGGAACGAACCATGATCGACCCGAAGACCGTCCACTCCACCCTCAGCCGCCACCAACTCGCCGACGGCTATCCGTTCGTGATGGACCTGGAGAGGTCCAAGGGCGTGTTCCTGCACGACTCGGCCAGCGGCAACGACTACCTCGACCTCTTCACGAGCTTCGCCTCGTGGCCGGTGGGGTACGCGAACCCGATGATGGAGGACCCGACCTTTCTGAAGCAGCTGACGCTGGCTGCCCAGGTCAACCCCGCCAACTCGGACATCTACACGACGCAGATGGCCGAGTTCGTGGAGGCCTTCTCGACGCGTGTGACGCCCGACGGCTACCCGTACCACTTCTGGGTCCAGGGCGGCGCGCTCGCCGTCGAGAACGCGCTCAAGACCGCGTTCGACTGGAAGGCCCAGAAGATCGGGATCGAGAAGGCCAACGACGGCAAAGACCTCGTCGTCCTGCACTTCAAGGGCGCGTTCCACGGACGCTCGGGCTACACGATGAGCCTGACGAACACCGACCCGAACAAGGTCGCGCTGTTCCCGAAGTTCGACTGGCCGCGCGTCTCGACCCCGGCGGTCGAGGTCGACAACGACGGCCAGATCTGCAACGACATCGAGGCGCTCGAGGCGCAGTCGCTCAAGGACATCGAGGCCGCCTTCCAGTGCTACGCCGGGAAGATCGCCGCGATCCTCATCGAGCCGATGCAGGGCGAGGGGGGCGACAACCACTTCCGTCCCGAGTTCCTCGGCGCGCTGCGCAAGATCGCGGACGAGCGCGAGGCGCTGCTGATCTTCGACGAGGTCCAGACGGGCTTCTTCGGGACGGGCAAGGCCTGGATGTGGCAGATCCACGGCGTGGCGCCCGACATCGTCGCCTTCGGTAAGAAGACGCAGGTCTGCGGGATCTACGCGAACACGCGGATCGACGACGTCG
>CAYGST010000230.1:0-7516 GCA_964352415.1 uncultured Planctomycetaceae bacterium
TTCTATCTCCGGAGAGGGGCGTCAGAGGGCCTTTCCGAGCGTCTCGTTCCTTCTCGTTCCTTCGCGCCAACTCAGGCGGTGGATCTACGAAAAACCCCTCTCCGGGGTGCACCCCGCGGGCCGAAGCGGGAGTGACGACCGCGACCGGCCTATACTCCTCGGCCCTCCCGCCGCTCCTCCGTTCCCCCGCATCCGATGCTCCTCTCGTCCCGTCTCCTCCTCGCCGCCGCGTTCCTGTGCGGCGCCCAGTCCGGACTCTCCCAGGATTCGCGTCCGCCCGGCGCCCTGACCGCGCCGAGCGAGACTTCCCAGGGTGACCCTGAGATCAGTGACGAGGAGCTGAACCTGGCCCTGCTCGCGGAGCAGGAGGCCTTCGAGCCGCTCGAGAATCGCTGGACGAACGCTGTCCAGGGGCACTACTTCGAGTGCCAGGAGCTGCGCAAAGCCGGCGCCAAGCCCGACGAGTTCCCGCCGCACCCGGTCCATGAGTACTTCCCGGTGTTCAACGCCCTGGCCGAGGGCGGCAACGGGCCCGCGACCCTGTGGCTGATCCGCGCGGCGGTGGATGTGGTCGAGGACGAGGAGTCGCGCGCGGCGTTCCACAAGGAGCTGTTCCTCAGCTTGGCGAACGACCACGCGAGCGGGAAGTACATCCAGGACGCCCTCTCCGAGCTGCGCAACGAACGGCGCACTCTGGGGGAGCCGTTCGTGATCGACGTGCTGCATCGCATCCAGAACAACTCCCGGCGCCGCGGGACCATTGCCAACGCCTTTCTCGCCGAGGCCACCCTGCTGGTGGCGAAGGACGGCCTCGAGGACCCCGAACGACGCGCGCGTGCCCAGGAGCTCTGGCGCATCCTCGTCGACGGCTATCCGGGCACCGAGGCGGCCAAGTTCGCCGGGACGCCCCTGGTCAACGACATCCTCGAATCGATGCGGCGCTCTCAGGTCGAGTGGACGGCCGAGGTGCGCGCGCTGCACGCCGCGGGGACGCCGGAGGCCGACTGGCCGGCGTTGCCGGGTCTCTCGGACCGCGCGGTGGTGGCGACCATCGCCGGCGCGGGACACCCCTTCGCGATGCAGTGGACGAACCGCTTCTATCCGGGGATGGAGCAGGCGCTGCGCGAGGGTCTGGATGAGGCGCTGGCGTTCGAGGTCGCCTGGCTGTGGCGTCGCTTCGGCTCTCGCAGCGTTGCGTGGAACGAGCTCCGCTTCGCGTTGCTGTCCGTGCTCTACGAGGCCTATCCGGACTCCCCGGCCGCGGCGTCGACGCTTCCGGACCTGTTCAAGCGCGTGGAGGAGATGGACATCGACGACCCGGTCGCGATCCTCCAGGGTCTGGTCGACCGGAGCACCGACCCCGGCCTGCGCGCCGAGGCGCGGCTGACCCTGGCTCAGTTCCTGACTCGCTCCGAGACCCTCGCGGGGCTCGAGCAGGCGACGGCGCACTTCGCCGAGGCCGAGGCGAGCGCACCGGACCCCGACCAGCGTAGCCGCGCGCGCGAGCTCGGATTGAGCTTCTCGTGGACGATGCCTGGCGCCGTCAGCCCGGCCTTCAACTTGATGGACTCGGAGCAGGCTCCGGTCACCTCCGCGAGCTACCGCGGCAAGATCCTCCTGCTGTACTTCTGGACCCTCGACGTACCGGGCGTCGCCGAGGACCTCCCGTTCGTGCACGACCTGGTCGAGCGCTACGCGGACGCGCCGGTGGCTGTCCTGGGCATCGGGAGCCAGACGATGGACAAGAAGATGTACCGCGCTGCGATGGTCAAGCACGACATCAACTGGCGGAACTGCATGCTGCAGAAGCGGCGGAACCACATCGCTACGCAGTACGGCGTGTCCGACTTCCCGCACCTCGTCGTGATCGACGCGGACGGCATCATTCGTGGGCGGGCCCTGGGACACGAGGGCACGCTGGCCCTCGTCGACGAGCTGGTGGCGAAGCAGCGCCGCGACGAGGCGCTCGCCGAGAACGTCGGTGGGGTCACCGGCCGCGTCCGCTTGGTCGGCGACGTGGAGCCGCTCCCGCCGGTGCGGATCCCCAAGGCGGTCGAGATCCCCTGCGGCTCCCGGACCCGCGAGCTGGACCGCACCGACCGGACGCTCCTCCTGTCCGAGCAGCAGGGCGTGGCGAACGTCGTCCTGACGATCCGAACCGACGGGCCGTCGCCGCCGCGTTCGAGCGGGCGGATGCAGCTCGAGGGCGTCCGCTGCCGCTTCGAGCCGCACGTCACGGTCGTGCCGGTCGGGACGCGGCTCAGCGTGTCGAACAACGACCAGGTCCCGCGCAACATGCAGGCGAAGTCCCTCGACAACGGGAGCTTCAACGTCGTTCTGCCACCGGGAGTCGGCTACGACCTCGACCTGAAGGTCCCGGACCGCTTCAAGGTGACGTCCGACACGCACCCGTGGATGAGCGCCTGGGTCGTCGTCTCGGACGCTCCCTTCTGGGCGATCACAGACGCCGACGGGAGCTTCACCGTGGACGGGTTGCCGCCCGGGCGCTACGTCGCCGAGTGGTGGCACGAGACCCTGGGCCGGGGAGAGACCGCCGCGTTCGAGGTCCCGGCCAAGGGCATGGCGCGCCTGGAGCACGAGGTGAGCGCGAAGTAGTCCGAGTCCGGCCGCGACTCGCGCCCCCGGCTCCGCTCGCGGATCCGGGGGCGCGGTAATTTGGACCGTGGGCGTTCGACCGGTGTGCCCCGCTCCGTATCCTCTTCGCGCACCGGACCCCCGTCTCCTTCGACCCGACAAGCGTTCCATGGCCAAGCCCAAGACGTCCCTGATGGACAAGATCGTCAGCCTTTGCAAGCGCAAGGGCTTCGTGTTCCAAGCCTCCGAGATCTACGGCGGCATCGGCAACACGTACGACTACGGTCCGCTCGGCGTGGAGCTGAAGCGCAAGGTCAAGGAGGCCTGGTGGACGGCGATGGTCACGAGCCGCGCCGACGTGGTCGGCCTGGACTCGGCGATCATCCAGAACCCGACGGTCTGGGAGACCTCGGGCCACGTCGGTGGCTTCAGCGACCCGATGGTCGACTGCAAGAAGTGCAAGGGCCGCTTCCGGGCGGACAAGCTCGAGGACGCGAAGTGCCTCGAGAAGCCCTCGAAGCGCCCCGGCGAGTGCGAAGGGGAGCTGACGGAGGCGCGCTCGTTCAACCTCATGTTCAAGACCTCGATCGGGCCCGTCGAGGACACCGGGGCGGTCGCCTACCTGCGACCGGAGACCGCGCAGGGGATCTTCCTGAACTTCAAGAACGTCCTCGAGGCCTCGCGCATCAAGCCGCCGTTCGGCATCGCGCAGATCGGCAAGTCGTTCCGCAACGAGATCACGCCCGGCAACTTCGTATTCCGAACGCGCGAGTTCGAGCAGGGCGAGATGGAGTTCTTCGTGCCGCCGAACGAGGAGGCGAAGTGGTACGAGTACTGGAAGAACGAGCGCTTCGACTGGTACCTGCGCCACGGCATCCGTGAGGACAAGCTGCGCATGCGCGTCCACGAGGACGATGAGCTGGCGCACTACTCGACGGGCTGCGCCGACGTCGAGTACGAGTATCCGTTCGGGTGGGGGGAGCTGGAGGGCATCGCCTGCCGTACGGACTTCGACCTGGCGCGGCACTCCGAGGCGTCGGGCACGGACCTGCGCTACTTCGACCCGGAGTCGAAGGAGAAGTACTTTCCGTTCGTGATCGAGCCGGCGGGCGGCATCGACCGTATGGCGCTCACCTTCATGGTGGATGCCTACGACGAGGAGCAGCTCGAGAAGGACACGCGGGTCGTCCTGCGCTTCCATCCGAAGATCGCGCCGATCACGGCTGCGGTGTTCCCGCTCGTCAAGAAGGACGGGATGCCGGAGCGCGCGCACGAGATCGAGGAGGAGCTGCGCATGGCGGGGTTCACCACGCAGTACGACGAGAAGGCAGCGATCGGGCGTCGCTATCGTCGTCAGGACGAGGTGGGGACGCCGTTCTGTGTGACCGTCGATGGCGACACGCTGTCGGATGGGATCGTCACGGTTCGCCATCGCGATTCGATGGAGCAGGACAAGGTCCCGGCGGCCGAGCTGGTGGGCTTCCTGCACAAGGCGGTCCGTGACTGGACGCGGTAGGGCGCGGGCGAGGGGTCCTCAGTGAAGCTGGTTCGGGGCTCGTAGACGGTTGCGGACTGGACGAGTGCCGACTCCCACCTTGTTCTACGTGCTCCGAGTTGCGTGAAGCCCCGCCGAACGCTCGGGGCTGCCCGCGGCCAGCCAGACCCCGCCGCGTCCACTCCGGCGATCCGTCTGGCCTCGGCGCGTCCCGCAGGAGTTCGAACCCTCGCGCTGTTCAACTCAGCCGCGCGCGACCACCTCGAACAGGCGCTGCGTCCGATCCCGGCCCCAGGTGTAGAGCGCCGGCCGCCCAACCCTGATCGGCAGACCCTGGAGCTCGAGCGTCGCAGCCCACTCCAGGCCAGCGCGCCGCTCATCCGCCAGCCCCCGGCGCCGGGGCCGCGCGATCGTGACGTGGGCCTTCGGCGGCCGCGTGTCGTGCCGCGCGCCGGCCGCGGCGAGCCACCCGTCGCGCACCCTCCCGATCTCACGCTCGACGGGCTCGCGCCCTTCCTCCAGCAGCAGCGCGAGCGCCGAGTAGCGCTGCGGCGTGCCCATCGGCACGAGCTCGCCGACCCTCGCCTCGAGCGGTCCCAGCGCCCACTCGCACGTCCCATCGAAGGCCCGCCGCGCGGCCTCCTCCCCGCAGGCGCCGAGAAACGCAACCGTGACGTGCAGATCGTCGGTCCGGAAGCGGCGCAGGCCCGCCGGAGGCTCGCTCACCCGCTCATGGAACCAGGGGCTCGCATCCACGGGCAGGGCCAGGAACCAGTTCGGGCGCTGCCCCCGCCGGCGAGCCGGGTCGGAGGCGCCCGCCTCGCTCACTCGACCACCACGAGCATGCCGAGGTCCGACGGCACGAGCCCGGTCGGCTCGGCCTCCACCGGGCTGACGACACCGTCGGCCGCGGCGGAGAAGACCTGGAGCTCCTCGGAGACGCGCGCCAGCACGTAGACGAACTCGCCGCTCGGCGTGACCTCGAGGCGCTGGGGCTGGGCGCCCGCCGCGACCGCGTCGCGCCACTGGAACGCGAGCGTGTCGGCGTTGAACAGCTCGCCGGTCGTCGCGTCGACGTCGTAGAGCAGCAGGCCACCGAGCGAGATCGTGTCCGCGAACGTCGCGTAGGCGAAGCGCCCGTCCCGCGTCAGGACGATGTCGGTGGGCTCGGTCTGCGTTTGGCTACCAGCCGCGATCGGCGTGAGCCCGCCGTCGAGGGCGACGTCGTAGGCCTGTGCGATGTCCGCGTCGCGCAGCGTGGCGTAGGCGCGGCGCCCGCCCGGGTCGAAGGCGAGAGCGGTCGGGAAGCCGGCGGCGGGGACGATCGGCAGCGCGGTCAGCGCGCCATTCGCGGCTGCGATCTGGAACGGGCGAATCTCGCCGAGGTTCGTCGCGCCGTCGCCGCCGATCGTGACGTAGACGAAGCGACCCGTTGGGTCGACCGTGATGGACGTCGGCTCCTCGCTCAGCGGCTGGGAGCCGGCGGCGGCGAGCGTCCCGTCGCCCTGGATGGCGTAGCTGATGAAGAGGTTGAAGAACCCGATGTGCGCGAACAGGTAGCCGCCACCGGGACCGATGCCGAGAACGCCGGGCTCGCCAGCCGCAGTGCCGTTCGAGATCATGAGGTCCACGAGGTGCCCGCTCGACTGGAAGCCGAAGGTCTGGATCTCGTTCGAGTCGCGGTTGCTGACGAACGCGAAGCGGCCCTGAGGGTCGACCGCCACGCTGACGGGCATCGTCCCCGAGGCGAGGGGGGGCAGGCCGCCGTCGGACAGCTCACCAGTGGCGTCGTCGATCGTGTACGAGCGGACGTCGCTGCTGCCCTGGTGGATCGCGACGAGGCTGCGCGCGACGCGCTGGATGCCTTGCTCGCCCGCGACGAGGATCGGGGGCAGGGTGCCGGCGCGTGTGCGCAGCGCGCTGGCGAACGTGAAGGTGCCGTCGCTGGGGTCCACGGCCTGGGTGGTGATCTCCTGCGCCGTCGAGTCGACGAGGTACAGCTCCTGACCGTCGAAGGAGAAGCTGAGGCCGTCCGTCCCCGCGCTCGTCGGGATCGACGTTGTGGCGGTCAGCGAGCCGTCTTGCCCATCGATGTCGAACACGGTCACATCGGCGGAGCCCTGGTTCTGGACGTAGAGGCGCCGGCCATCCGGCGCGACGCGCAGGGCGATCGGGGCGGTACCAGCGTTCGCCGTGCCGACGGTGCTCGGGACCCCGAGCACCGGATCGACGGTGAGGTGCAGCACCGTCTCGATCGGCGCGCTCAGCGTCATGTAGAGGTGCGCGCCGACGGGGTCCAGCGTCATGTCCGTCGCGGCGGCTAGCGGCAGCGTCTGAGAGCCGGTCTGCACGATTTGCCCGGTGGCGGGGACCACGGCGTAGCTGCGGATCGGCGTCCCCGGGCTCGCGCCGGCGACGAACGAGTGGCGCACGATGACGTAGCGCCCCCCCGGATCGGCGATGACCTGCGTCGGCTCGAAGGCGGTCTCGCGCTCGTTGACGAGGGTGAAGGCGCCGGTCACGTTGTCGACCGCGTACGAGCGGATGCGGTCCTGCTCGCGCGTCGTCACGAAGACGTAGCCGCCGTTCGGCGACATCGCCAGCGAGTGGGGGCCGTTGCCGAGGCCGACGGTCGCGCCCGGGCTCAGCCGCCCCGTGGCAGGCTCGGCGACGTAGCTCGTGAGCGTGAAGCTGTCGACGACGCACACGAGTTCGCCGTCGAGGTCACCGGCGATGCCGAGCAGCCCGGTCGTGGAGCCGCCGATCCAGCCCTGGTGGAACAGGGCGCCGCCGTCCGACTCCACGCCGAACTCGGCGACCGCGCCGTCGGCCGCGCTGCCGCCGTAGGCGAAGCGCGCCTCGCCGCCGACCTGCAGGATCAGGTAGGCGCTGTCCGAGCCATCGCTATTCGTGGCCTCCACCTCGAACAGGTCGCGCTGCAGGTAGCCGGTCGGCGTGCCCGCGATCGTGCCGTCGCTGGTGTTGAAGGTCATGCCGGCCGGCAGCGCCGGGGCGATGCTCCAGCTGGTGGGCGTGCCCGTGACCGTCGGCACCTGGGCCGCGAGGGTCTCGCCGACGTCGAGCAGGTAGACCGACTGCGGGTAGGTCGGGTCCTCCGGGGCGTTCGGACCCGGGACGCTCGGCCCGTCCGAGCCCGGGGGCGTTCCTCCGCTCTGGCCGCACCCGGCGACGAGGGACAGGAGAGCGGGCAGGAGCAGGTTGGGGACGTGGCGCATGGGGAGCTTCGGGGGCCGTGGGGACACAGCCGTCCACCTTCACTCTGGACCAGGACGGGCAGGCGTCAAGCGGGACCGGTCGCTTTTGGAGCGGCGGGTCTCGAACCGGGTCGTTGGCGCCGGGTGTCGGGCTCGATGGGCTCCCCGAAGGGCTATCCTCTCGGAATGAGCGACGCGCCCTCGGACGACC
>CAYGST010000231.1:0-1405 GCA_964352415.1 uncultured Planctomycetaceae bacterium
CCGTTGCCGTCTGCCGCTAGCAAAGGACCGGTGGCACCGAGCTGGTCGCGCCAGACCGTGTAGTCGGCGGCATCGACGACGCCGTCGTTGTTGTAGTCGCCCGCGATGCTTGGCATGACGACGACCGCGGTCCGGGACGGCAACGACTGGATCCTCAACGGCCGCAAGATGTGGATCACGAACGGCAGCGTGTCCGACGTCGCGATCGTGTGGGCGCGCGTGGACGAGACCTTCCGCGGCTTCGTCGTGCCGACGGACACGCCGGGCTTCAGCGCGCCGGACCAGAAGCACAAGTGGAGCGTGCGCGCCTCGATCACCTCCGAGCTCGTGCTCGAGGACGTGCGCCTGCCGGCGGACGCCGTGCTGCCGGGCGTGCAGGGCCTGAAGGGTCCGCTCACGTGCCTCAACCAGGCGCGCTACGGCATCGCCTGGGGCGCACTCGGCGCGGCGATGGCCGTGTTCGACGAGGCCCTCGGCTACACGAAGGAGCGCATCGTGTTCGACAAGCCGCTCGCGGGCTTCCAGCTCCCGCAGCAGAAGCTCGCCGATCTCGCGACCGACATCACTCTGGGCCAGCTCCTCGCGCTGCGCCTCGGCCGCCTCAAGGACTCAGGGAAGATGACCCACGCCCAGGTCTCGATGGCGAAGCGCAACAACGTCATGAAAGCCCTCGAGGGCGCGCGCACGGTGCGCGACATGCTGGGCGCCAACGGCGTCAGCCTCGAGTACCAGGTCGGCCGCCACCTCTGCAACCTGGAGTCGGTCGTGACCTACGAGGGCACCCACGACATCCACACCCTCTCGATCGGCGCCGAGCTGACGGGGATCCAGGCGTTTCGTTAGCCGGGGAGCTGCGTCACCGGACCCGCCGGAGTCGCTGATCGGGCGGGGAGCGAACGAGCGCGGGGCGCCCGTGCGCCCCGCTTCGTCCGTGCGGCTCGAGCGCTTGGCCGTCAGCTCCCCGGGCGCGCGCCGTCCTCGATCGCGGTCGGGTCGAAGGCGCCCGACTCGATCTGCTCGTAGGCGCGTTCGAGGTCGCTGACGACCTTGTCGAGGTGCTCCTTCTCGTCCGGGTCGAGGTTGCCGCTGGTCTTGTCGAGCAGCATGTTGAGGTCGTCCATCACCATGCGCGCGTTGTCGATCTGAACCTGGCGCGTGTTGGTGATCGGGTTCTCGAGGATCCCGAGGGACATCATCGCCTGGTAGGAGAGGCGCGTGATGAAGAGGCGGAAGTTGCCGCCGGGGAGGGGCAGGTCGCCCGCGGTGCGCTGGTCGCTCATGCCATCGACTCCACCTTGGAGGTGTTGTTCGCGCCCTTGGCGTGCTTGAGGCCGGCGCGCACGAAGCCCGCGAAGATCGGGTGCGGGGTCAGGGGCCGGCTCTTGAACTCGGGGTGGAACTGCAC
>CAYGST010000231.1:1415-7503 GCA_964352415.1 uncultured Planctomycetaceae bacterium
AGGTGGCAGTCGTAGGCGCCGAGGCGCATCGTGCCGCCCTTGTCGACGTCCTCCTGGTCCGACATCAGGCTGATGACGGGGTGGGGCGTGTGCGGGGAGTGCTCGAGCGTGTGCGCGCCCTCGAGGTCGAGCTCGTTGCGCGCGTACTCGATCACCGCGCACTGCATCCCGAGGCAGATGCCGAAGAAGGGGATGGCGTTCTCGCGCGCGTAGCGGATCGCCTGGATCTTGCCCTCGATGCCGCGCTCGCCGAAGCCGCCTGGGACGAGGATGCCGTCGACACCGGCGAGGATCTCGGTACCCTTGACGAGCACGTCCTCGGCGCTGACCTTGCGCAGCTTCACCTTGCAGCGACTCGCATAGCCGGCGTGGGCCAGCGACTCGTAGATGGACTTGTAGGCGTCGTGCAGCTGGATGTACTTGCCAACGACCGCGATCTCGCAGGTGTCTTTCAGGTCCTTGAGGTTCGCGAGCATCTCTCTCCAGTCCGCGAGGTCCGTCTTCACGCCCGTCGGCAGGCCGAGGTGGTTGCAAACGAGCTCGTCGAGCTTCGCGCGGCAGAGGTCGACCGGGACCTCGTAGATCGAGAACTCCACGTCGCGCTCCTCGATCACGAACTCGGGGCGGACGTTGCAGAAGAGGCTGATCTTCTGCGCCATCTCGCGCGTCATCGGCTGCTCGGTGCGGCAGATGAGCACGTCCGGCTGGATGCCGATCTCGCGCAGCTTGCCCACCGACTGCTGCGTGGGCTTGGTCTTCATCTCGCCGGAGGCGGAGAGGTACGGAAGCAGCGTCACGTGCATGAAGAGCACGTCGCCCCGCTCCTTCTCGAGCGCGAACTGACGCACCGCCTCGAGGAACGGCAGGCTCTCGATGTCGCCGACCGTGCCGCCGATCTCCGTGATCGCGACGTCGACGCCCTCGGGCGCGCCCTGGTGGATCGCGTCCTTGATGGCGTCGGTGATGTGCGGGATGACCTGCACGGTGCGGCCGAGGTAGTCGCCGCGGCGCTCCTTCGCGATGACCGTCGAGTAGATCTTGCCCGTCGTGAAGTTGCTCGACTTGGTCAGCTTGGCGTGCGTATAGCGCTCGTAGTGCCCGAGGTCGAGGTCGGTCTCCGCGCCGTCGTCCGTGACGTACACCTCACCGTGCTGGTACGGGCTCATCGTGCCCGGGTCCACGTTGATGTAGGGGTCGAGCTTCTGCAGCGAGACCGTCAAGCCGCGTCGCTCGAGGATGAGCCCGATGGCCGCGGAGGTCAGGCCCTTGCCGAGACTGCTGACGACGCCGCCGGTGACGAAGATGTGTTTGACCATGGATGGGGATCAGGTCGCGGGAGACTGGGTGGAGGAGGTGCCGAGGCGCGCGACGAAGGCGCGGTAGTCCTCGGGTGTGTCGATGCCCCGGGGAGCGTGTTCGGCGCGCAGGAGGCGCAGCCGCCGGCCGGCTTCGAGCCAGCGCAGCTGCTCGAGGCTCTCGAGCCGCTCGAGCTCGCCCTCGGGCATGGCGCAGAAGCGCGCCAGCGCGTCGGGTCGGAAGGCGTAGACGCCGACGTGGCGGCGGTAGGGGACGGCGGGGCCGTCGCCGCCATCGCGCCGGTGCGCGGCGTTCGGGATCCGGGAGCGCGAGAAGTAGAGCGCGTCGCCGCGCGCGTCGACGACGACCTTGACCGCGCTCTCGGCTGTCGCGTCCTCGGCAGTCAACTCGGTCCACAGGGAGGCGAACTCCACGTCGGGCTCGCTGAACGCGGCCACGAGACGCTGCAGGTCACCAGGCGCGACGTCGGGCTCGTCGCCCTGGACGTTAACGACGACGTCGTAGTGCTCGCCCTCGCCCTCGACGAGCCCCTGGTAGGCCTCGTGCACGCGATCGGTGCCGCTCTTGTGAGCGGGGTCGGTCAGGCGCGCCTCGATGCCGACCTCGGCCGCCGCGTCCACGATCTCCTGGCTGTCGGTCGCCAGGACCACGCGCGCGACGGCGCCCCCCGCCTCGAGGCCTCGAACCGTGTGCTCGAAGAGGTACCGACCGGTCTCGCGCAGGAGCATCTTGCGCGGGAGCCGTGTGGAGCCGAGTCGGGCCGGGATGATCGCCACCGCGCGCTGGGAGCCGCCGCCGGCGCCCGGTCGTTGCGTGGCGACCTGGCTCATCGCTGGCCCGATTTCTTGAGCTGGTCGCGCGTCTGCTGCTGGAGCTCGCGCTGCTGCTGCTCGAACAGTGCGCCGCCGCCCGAGTTCTCGACCGCCTGGCTCTGCTGCGTGATGTCGAAGATCTGCATGAAGCCGAGCTTGCACTCGATCGCGGGCTCCATCTGGTTCTTCGGCGTCTCCAGCGAGATCGCGACGTGCTTCACATCACCGGTGGGCGACTCGATCTCCAGGGCCCAGCGCATGCTGCCGGTGCCCACGATCGGCGCGCGCCCGCTGCGCGAGATGTTCGTCCAGCCCTCGTCGTCGAAGTACTCCAGCATCGCGCCGAAGACCTCGTTCGACGTGACCTTGGTCGACGCGTTCGAGCGCTTCTCCGTGTAGGCCTCGAGGGGATCGGTGTGGGCCTCGTTGACCAGGGTCAGCTCGTTGTGCGACCGGTAGTCGCGCAGCGTGACCCGCCCGGGCGTGCCCTCCTGGATGGAGAAGCGGTCGGGGCTCGAGGAATCGGGGCTGACGCAGGCCAGCACACCGCAGCACAACAGGGAGATGAGGGCTCTGAGCATCGGCGAAGGGGGCAGGGCGTGAAGGGTCCTGCAAGCGCGCGCTTCGCTCCCAGGCGCTCAAGATCGCCAGTCTAGGCGCGCGATGCGAGCGGCTCAAGCGCGGAGGTCCCGGACCTTGCGCAATCACTCGCGATCCTTCCGAAGCGTCACTCCTCCGAGGACGCGTCGCTCGATCCGCCGCTCGCATCGCGCAGGACGCTCTCCGCGGCCTCTTGCGCGGCCTGGCGCTCGAGCTGGAGGCGCTGCTCTTCGAGGAGCTCGCTCTGACGGACCTGGGCGCGGGCCAGCTCGGCGTCGTCGGGGCCGGGGCTGCCGTCGTCCGGCCAGCGATAGCGTGGCGCGATGGGCAGCAGGAAGCGCGCGACGCGCACGAGTCCATCGGGGCTGAGTATGTGCCCGCTCGGGGTGCGCAGGCCGCTCTCCTCGAGGGCGACCACGCCTGAGCCGGTCTGGAGGGGCTCGCCACCGGGGCCGGACAGCGGCCGCAAGAGGTGCGCGTGGATCTCGGGGGGCGGGCTGTGGCCGATCACCCACAGCATGGCGGGCATCACCTGGCCGCGGCGGAAGGAGCCGCCCAGCGGCTGGAACGCCTCGGGGTCGAAGGGGCTCTGGCCCGGATGCAGGAGGTAGCCCTCGCGCACGACCTGGCCCGCGGACCAGGTCGAGGTCGGGAGGGCGCCGTGCCCTGGCACGCGGTTGTTCTGCCAGGCCCACGGGCACTTCTGACTCGTGATGCGATCGACGAGGACGTAGTCGCGCGTGAGACCCGTCGCGGTGAACCAGTGGTAGGTGATCCACTGGAAGCCGGAGCCCGGCAGAGGGGCGATCTCGAAACCCAGGAGCGTGAGGGACTCCTCGCTGCCGTTCGCGCCCGTCCCGGTGAAGTGCTGGGGGACGAGCAGGCCCTCGTCGAGCTCCCACTCGTCCCGGTAGACGCCCGGGTCGACGGCGTCGACGACCTCGAACAGCCGCAGGGGCGCGCGCGCCTCGCTCGCGGGGCCGCCGCGCAGTCGGCGCAGGACGCGTACATCGCTCAGCGCCGGGTCGGTGTCCTCGTCCCAGTACGAGGCGACGACCTCGAATTCGGCGTTGATCGCGGCCGTGAGGTCGGGCTCGAGGTCGAAGACCGTGCCGTGCGCAATCAGCCAGTCGAGCTCGCGTAGCTGGGCGAGCACGACCGCGCGCAGCTCGGGCCCGAGCTCGCGCCACTGGTAGAGGTGCTGCTGGAACTTGACAACGCGCACGTCCGCGCTGTCACGGCAGAAGACCGCCCAATTGTAGGCGGAGCCGACGACCACGGGTTCGAAGGGCTCGCCCGCGGCCTCGGCGCGCGCGCGCTGCAGCGCGGCCTGCCCGTTGACGACCTCGATCGCGTCCCAGTAGGCGCCGTAGCGGCGCGTGTTCAGCGCGTCGAGTGTGAAGAGCCCGAGCAGGATCGAGGCGAGCGCGATGACGACGATCGACCCACGCCGCCACAGCCCCGGGCGGAGACGGTCGAAGCCGCCGAGCCACGCGAGCCCGTACGCGCACAGCGGCGCGATCAGCGGCAGCAGCGGGAGCCACAGGCGGAAGGACTTCGAGCCCTTGTGGCTCATCACCGCGATGTTCAGCGCGAGCACCGCGAGCAGCACCAGGCTCTTCCAGCTCCTCCGCGCGAACCTTCGCGCGACGCCGCGCCCGCCGCACAAGAGCGCCCGCCAGACCAGCATCTGCGGCAGGTTGGCGAGGTAGAAGAACGGCGACTGCAGGTTGCCGCGGACGCGGTTTTCGGCGGCGACCGTGGCGTCAGGGCTCATCGTGCCGATGAACTCGCCGTAGAGCTCGCGCACCCATTCGGTCTCGCCGAGCCCGATGAAGGCGAGGAACGTGAACAGGACGCCACCGGAATTCTCGACGACGTAGGTCGTGACGGAGAGACCCCAGGTTCCGTACGTGAGCTTGTCCAGGGCGACCTGTCCGCAGACCGCGAGCGCGAGGCCGAGGCCTGCGGCCAGCCAGGTGCCACGCGCCGCCCAGCGATCGCGCAGCAGGACGAAGCCGAGCAGGGGCACGGCGACCAGCAACGTCTGGTAGGCCATCATGAACGCCGCGCCGAGCAGCAGCCCGCCGCCGAGACAGGCCGCGACGGCGCGTCGCTCGATGAGGACGTTCAGCGCGAGCGCGGTGAAGAAGGCCGCGGCGATGCCGGAGACGGGGTCGACGCTGTACTGCAGGAAGACAGGGTTCGTCGCGACGAACACGCCACTCCACCAGCCGACGCGCCGGCCGCCGACGCGCCAGCCGACGCGCATGCAGGCGAAGACGAGGCCGAGCCCGAGCAGCATCTGGAAGACACGCACCGCGTGCACGGTCCAGCGCATCTCCTCGAGCCCGATGGCTTTCGCGGTTGCGAAGAAGGGCAGCAGCAGCGTGGAGAAGCCGAACGAGCGCACCGCGCCCCGCGTGTCGAGCGTCTCCCCGCGGGCGACGGCGAAGGCGCGGTCCATGTACTCGACCGAGTCCCCGAGCTGGTAGCCGGAGAGGCGGTGCCAGGCCCAGGCCTGGAGCAGGACAGCGAGGAGCAGGATCCAGCGCGTCGCGGCGTCGCCGAGTCCGGGAGGGGCGAGGTCCGGCGGCCCGCCGAGGGACGCCTCGACGTTCGTCCCCTCGTGCGAACGGTGGGACACGAAGTCGCCGTCCGTCGAGACAGACCGATCTCCACCTCCCTCCGCTGGGCGATCCGGTTGCAAGCTCTCCATCAAACTCCCCGCATCGAGCTTATCGCTTGTTCGGGCTGTTCGACATCCATGGGTTTCGAGCGCGATCGCTCTGGTCGGGGTCAGACACCGGATGCTGTGCTGTGTGTTCCCAGAAACACCTCATCTGGTGGGAAACTCGACGATTCCCTTTGACTCGGTCGGGCCGGACCCAGATAACGGAGGGCTCGCACCGGGGACGGGCTCTCGGTGGGCAGGTTCACACAAACCCTTGTAGATTCCTAGCTTACCGCAGCTAGTCCACTGATGGGTCAGTTCGAGAAAATCGTCGTCCTCGTCGCGTTGCTCCTGGTGACCGTGATCCTCGCGGTCACCTTCACGACGGAGGAAGACCGCCTGTCGATCCCGATCGACGGTTCCGAAGAGGCGCGGCTGGAGGTCGGGGCGGACGTCGCCGATCCGTCCGGCGAGCTCCTCGCGAGGGACTGGACCGGCGCGGGCGAGAACGCCCGCACCCGCCGAGAGGGCCAGCGCCGAGGAGGGGCCTTCACCGAGCTCGAGGACGAGTCGCAGGGCTCGCCGGTGGCCCTGCGCGGCGAGTTCTCCGGGGCCGACGGAGCGTCGCTCGAGGTTCCCGAGCCCATCGCCGAGGACCTCGGCCTCGAGGCCGATGTGCTCGAGG
>CAYGST010000232.1:0-4670 GCA_964352415.1 uncultured Planctomycetaceae bacterium
CCCAGCCGCCCAGGCGACCTGTGACGCAGACTCCTGGCCCGCATGACCGTTCCCAAACGCCCAACCCGTGCCCTCTTGCCGCTCCTTCTGCTGCCCCTCGTCCTGTCCGGCGTAACGCCACAGGACCCCGCAAAGCCCGTGGTCCCGCGGCTCGTCATCGAAGAAGCCAGCGGCGCCGTCGCGCGGCGACCGCTGGAGGGCCTCGAAGCCGAGTCGCTGGAGGCGGTCGGTGGGGCGCTGTGGCGCGTCGAGGGGGTTGGGCCGGCGCCCGCATCGCTCGAGGGCGACGCTGTCGCCCGCGTCCAGTTGGTTGGGGGGGGCGAGGTCCTCGGCCAGCTCCTGGGTGGCGACGGCGAGTTCCTCGACCTGCGCCTCGTCGG
Source organism: uncultured Planctomycetaceae bacterium (assembly GCA_964352415.1). Lineage (GTDB taxonomy): Bacteria > Planctomycetota > UBA1135 > UBA1135 > JABACD01. The sequence goes on from CAYGST010000232.1 coordinate 381, forward strand.
AGGAACGCAGCTGCGCCTCTCGATCGAGGAGATCGCGAGTCTGCGGCTCGAGGCGCGCTACCCCGACGTCTGGACCGAACCGGTCGTCGCGGCGGAAGCCGGCGACCGCCTGTTTCGCATGAGCGGCCGGGGACTCGACCGGATCGACGGAACGATCGATCACTTCTCGCTCGAGGGCGTGACCTTCGAGACCTCGCTGGGGCCGAAGACCTTCCCGTGGGCCCAGGTGGCCGCGCTCTTCATCGAGGTGCTCGAGGAGGAGGAGAGCTCGCCGCCGGAGGACGCGGTCGTGGTCGACCTGGTGGATGGCAGCCGCATGACCTTCGGCTTTCGGCGACTGACCGCGAGCGGCCTCGACCTCGTCACGTCGCTCGGCCGGGGCCTGCGCCTGCCGCTCGACGCGCTCTCCGAGGTCCTCGTCCTCGACTCCGGCGTCCGTTTCCTGTCGGACCTGGACCCCGTGGCGTCGACCGACACGGCGCCGTTCGGCGACGACCTCGGCATGATCTGGCCTGCTCGCCGCGATCGTTCGACGAGCGGGTCCGCGCTGCGCGCCGGTGGGCGCGTCTGGACCCGGGGCCTTGGAGTGCACGCTCCGAGCCGTGTGGAGTACGAGCTCGGCGGGACCTGGGCGCAGCTGCGTGGGAGCGTGGCCATCGACGACGAAGTCGTGCCGCTGCCCGCGCGCGGATCCGTGAGCTTCCGCGTGCTCGGCGATGGACAGCCGCTGTGGGAGAGCGAGGTCGTGCGTGGCGGCGACGCGCCGCTGTCCATGCCGCCGCTCGCGCTCAAGGGCGTCCAGCGCCTGGTGCTCGAGGTCGACTCGGCGGACGAGATGCACGTGGGCGACCGGGCCGACTGGCTACGTCTCGTGCTCTCGCGCTGACTGGTCTGCGCTTCAGCGGCGAGAGCGATAGTAGACGCCCTGGTCTCCGCCCGCCTGCTTCGCGCGTCGCAGCGCGACCTCCGCGTGGGCGCGCAGGGTCTCGACCGAGTCGACGCTGCCGGCTTCGGTCGTCTCGAAGCCCAGGCTCGCGCTGACTTCGAGCTCGAGCGGACTGCCCTCGACGGGGCCGGAGAGCGCCGCGATCATCTGGCCGAGGCGTCGCACGGTCGCGGCCGCCTGCAGGGGTCCCGTGTACGGCAGCACGATCGCGAACTCGTCGCCGCCGATGCGTCCGGCGACGTCCTCGGAGCGCAGGTTCTCGCGGATCGCATGGGCGACGAACGCGAGCACGCGGTCGCCGACAGTGTGATCGAAGCTCTTGTTGACCTGCCCGAAGTTGTCGAGGTCGATCAGCACGAGCGCGAGCTGCAACCCGTGACGCTGGCTCGCGGAGACGTGCTCCTGGAGCCGCGCCTGGAAGTAGAGCGGACGCATGAGGTCCGTCAGGTCGTCGTGCGAAGCGCGGTAACGCAGATCCGCGAGCTCGCGGACACGCGCGCCCTCCTGCAGGATCCGAGCGACCTGCCAGCGGAGTTCATCGGCGGGGGCATCGCGGCGCAGGAGACCCTGGACCGCGCGACCGAGCACGGCGGCGGCGGCGAGCGCCGGAGCGGGGTCCTGGGGGTCGGAGACGACCAGTACCGGCGTGAAGGGGGACGCGGCGAGGGCGGCACGGAGCTCCTCCAACTCGACGCCCGCCGCCCTGACCAGGGGATCGAGGACGACCAGGTCGGGGACCTCCGCCTCGAGCGCTGCGCGGGTGGCGCGCAGGGTCTCCGAGAGCTCCACGAGATGTCCCGCGCCCCGCAGGGGCCCCGCGGCGCGGGCCAGGCCGGCGCCACGATGGTCGCAGAGGAGCAGCCTCTGGGGTCGGGATTCCGGCGATCGGTCGGGCATGGAAGGGAGCGAGGGCTCCCGAATCCTACCCACCGGCGCCCGGGCACGCTCCGAATCTCCCGTGATCTCGGGCGTTCCAGGGTCCGGCGAAGCCCCGTGGAGGGCGTTCGCGTGCCGCGCGCGGGAGAGGTCGGTGGGCCGCATGAACCCCTAAACTATGCCCCGGTAGGCTTGGACTCCAGGTCGGGCTCGGGTAGGCTCTTCGCCCTCCCTGCGCTGGCTGGACGGTTTCGTCCACCCGACGGAGGGGCTTCATCCCTTTGGAATCGCGCCTCAGCGGCCCTCTTCACCGGATCGTCCGGTGCCCCGGCCGCACGACCGTCCCCACCGACCCCCGCGGCCTCGCGGCTACGGCTGGCGGGCCCTCGGCGCGTTCGTTCCGCTTCCTTCCGTACTCCTTCTTACCCAGTCGACTCGACGTCCCCATGGAGACCGTCAACGTCAACCAGCTGATCGAAGCTGGTGTTCATTTCGGATGCCGCGTGTCGCGGTGGAATCCGAAGATGGCGCCGTACATCTACGGCCGCCGCAACATGATCCACATCATCGACCTGCGCGAGACCATGCGCGGTCTACTGCGCGCGCAGAACGTCCTCTACCACTTGGCAGCCGAAGGCTCCGCGATCCTCTGGGTCGGGACCAAGCGCCAGGTCAAGGGCGTGATCAGCGAGGTCGGTGAGCGCACGGGCACCCCGATCGTCACCGAGCGTTGGATCGGCGGCACGCTGACCAACTACTCCGTGATCCGCTCGCGACTTCGTCGCCTCGAAGAGCTCGAGAAGATCGAAGAGGACCCGGTCGCCCAGCTCCAGTACTCGAAGAAGGTGCTCGCCAGCCTGCGGCGCGAGCGGCGCAAGATCATGCGCAACCTCGGCGGCATCCGCGAGATGAACGGCATCCCGGGCGCGATGGTCGTCGTCGACCCCGCGCGTGAGTACAACGCCGTCCGCGAAGCTCGCAAGATGGGCCTGATCGTCATCGGCCTCCTGGACACGGACTGCGATCCGAAGCAGGTCGACATCGTCATCCCCGGCAACGACGACGCTCTCAAGTCGGTGCGGCTGCTCGTCGAGCAGCTCGCCGAGGCCGTCGAAGAGGGAAGCGCGAACCACCGCGAGAGCATGGCCTCGGTCGGCGTCGCGGAGCGCCACCAGGACGACGTTCCGGAGGGTGGCCCGGCTGGGCCGCGTCCGACGCGCGCCATCCGTCCGCTGCCGAAGCTCGTCAAGCAGGAGCAGGAAGAGGGCGCCGAGCCGGCGGCCGACGCCGCTCCCGCAGCGACGCCCGAGGCATCGGCCGCGCCCGCGCCCGCTGCCGCCCCGGCACCGGAGGCTCCGGCTGCAGACGCAGCGGCGAGTGCGACCACCGAAGAGAAGGCCGACTGACCTCAGGTCGACCTTCATCGCCGAGCCCTCGCGCTCGGAAACCAGACCCGCGCGGCCCGATCGTTTTCGGGCCGCGCCAGCATGAGCCCCGAGCGCTGCGGCGAGCGAGGCAACCCCTGACGACTTCACGGTGAGCGCGCCAGACTCCGGCGACGCTCGACCGATTCCGAGACTCAAGCACGACTCGACTAACGAGACCCCGAGCCATGGCGATTTCTGCTGCTGACGTTCGCAACCTGCGCGAGAAGACCGGCGCGCCGATGATGGATTGCAAGAAGGCGCTGGAGGCGACCAGCGGTGACTTCAACGCCGCTGAGGACCACCTGCGCAAGCTGGGCCTGAAGGCGGCTGGCAAGAAGGCCGGCCGCGCGACCGGTGAGGGCAAGTGCCTCATCAAGGTTGCGGAAGACGGCACCCAGGGCGCGATGATCGCGCTCTCTTGCGAGACGGACTTCGTCGCCGCGACCGATGACTTCCAGGCCTTCCTGAACGCCCTCTGCGACCACGTGATGACGAACAAGCCCCAGAGCGTCGAGGAGGCCCTCGGCCAGGCCTGGGCCGCTGGCGGCACGCTCCAGGAGGCTCTGACCGAGACGATCGGCAAGCTCGGCGAGAACATGTCCATCGCGGGCGTGAAGTTCGAGTCGATCGACGGCGGCTTCGTCGGCGGCTACATCCACCACAACGAGAAGGTGGGCGTGCTCGCGGCGATCAAGACGGAGGCCGCGCGCGCCGACTCCGAGGCGTTCCTCAAGCAGCTGGGCATGCACGCCGCTGCGGTTCCGCCCGCTGCGCTGCGACGCGACGAGATCAGCCCCGAGCTGATCGAGCGCGAGACGGCGATCTACCGCGAAGAGGTCAAGAGCAAGCCGGAGGACATCCAGGACAAGATCGTCGCCGGCAAGCTCGAGAAGTTCTTCAAGGACCAGTGCCTCGTCGATCAGCCCTGGGTCATGGACGACTCGAAGTCCGTCTCCCGCGCCGTCGAGGACGCGCTGGGCAAGGGCTCGGTCATCACCGACTACGCGCGCTTCGCGATCGGCGGCTGAGCCCGGTTCGCGC
>CAYGST010000232.1:4770-7413 GCA_964352415.1 uncultured Planctomycetaceae bacterium
GGTTCGCGCGTTCCCGGGCGCTGCACGGTCATGGGGGCAGTGGCGTTCGGAGCAGCGCGCAGAGCGGCGGCAGGGGGCTGAACCGGGGCGCTCCAGAGCGTAGCCTCGGCCGCGTGGCAGAGCGCAAGAAGCAGGGGCGGTGTCGGCTGAGGATCGACGGTGAAGGGCGCAGGGGCGCGCTCGTCGCGCTCTCCTGCGAGACGCGCTACGTCGCGGCCACCGACGAGTTCGATGCGCTGCTCGACGGCCTCTCCGAGCACGTACTCGAGCAGCGCTCCGCCTCGGTGGAGGCGCTCCTCGACGAGCCCTGGCGCGACGGGGGCACGGTGCGGGGTGCGATCACGGCGACGAGCTTCGAGCTGCAGGAGAACCTGACCCTGGTGGGCGTGCAGTGGCTCTCTGTCGACGCCGGCTACGTCGGGGGCTACGTCCATCACAACGAGTGGGTCGGCGTGTTGGCCGCCGTGCGAACGGAGGCGCCGCGCGAGGAGGCGGAGGCTTTCCTCGGCCGGCTCGGGATGCACGTCGCGGCCTTTCCGCCGACCGTGCTGGAGCGTGACGGCTTCGCTCTCGAGCGGATCGAGTACGAGGCCGGCGGCTACCTGCTCGAGGTCCAGGACCAGCCGGAGGGGATGCGCGAGGCCTGGGTGCAGAGTCGGCTGGCGCGCTTCTTCGCCGAGCATTGCCTGCTCGAGCAGCGCTGGGTCCTCGACGAATCGCGCACCGTGGCGCAGGCCGCGCTCGACGCCCTCGGCGAGGGCACGGAGATCGTCGACTTCGCGCGCCTCGCCGTGCGCGCCTGAACGCGTCGCGCGCGAGAGATGCGCAGGCGGGAACGGTGGTGCAGGTCGCGCCCACGGCCTCGGCGGCTCGTCGAGGTTCCGGCCCCTCGACGCTCCAGATCGGCGCCCGCGGACCGTATCCTCTCCGACATGACGTACCAGCGAGTCCTGCTGAAGCTCTCCGGCGAGGCCCTCGGCGCGCCCGACACCGGCCACGGCATCGACCCGACCATGGTCCGCGACCTGGCGGCACAGATCCTGCGCGTGACCCAGACGGGCACCCAGGTGGCCATCGTTTGTGGCGGCGGGAACATCCTGCGCGGCGCGGAGTTCTCCGAGCTGGGCGCGGAGCGCGCCAGCGCGGACTACATGGGAATGCTCGGCACGATCATCAACGGCCTGGCGCTCTCCGATGCGCTCGAGCAGGTCGGCCTGGAGACGCGCGTGATGTCCGCGCTCGAGGTGCGCTCGGTCGCCGAACCGTACGTGCGCCGCCGCGCGCTGCGCCACCTGTCGAAGGGGCGCATCGTGATCCTCACCGGCGGCCTCGGCGCGCCGCTGTTCACGACGGACACCGCGGCGGCCCAGCGCGCAGTCGAGCTGAACTGCGAGGTGCTGCTGAAGGCCACGAAGGTCGACGGCGTCTACACCGCCGACCCGAAGAAGGACCCGTCGGCGACGCGCATCGACTCGCTCTCCTACATGAAGGTGCTGTCCGAGCAGCTGCGCGTCATGGATGGAACTGCGGTGACCATGTGCATGGAGCACGGGCTGCCCGTGATCGTCTTCGACCTGTTCAGGCAGGGCAACCTGGAGCTCGTCGTCCAGGGCCAGTCCGACCTCGGCACGACCATCGGCAGCTGAAGGGCTGCACGACACCACGAACCCGGCTGGCCGCACCAGGCCCGCCTCCGACGGAGAAGGAATCAGATGAGCTACAAGGAGATCATGGACGAGGGCAAGGACCGCATGGACAAGGCGGTCAAGCACCTCCAGGACATGCTGCGCAGCGTGCGCACCTCCCAGGCCTCGCCGGCCCTCGTCGAGAACATTCGCGTGGACTACTACGGGACGCCCACGCCGATCGGCCAGCTGGGCTCGATCTCGGTGCCCGAGCCGCGCCAGCTGATGATCAAGCCGTTCGACGGCGGCGTGCTCATGGAGATGAGCAAGGCGATCCAGAAGTCCGACCTCGGCATCAACCCGCAGTCGGACGGCAAGGTGCTGCGACTGACGCTGCCGCAGCTCTCCGGTGAACAGCGCAAGAAGTACGCGGCGAAGGTCAAGGAGATGTGCGAAGAGGCCCGCGTCGCGATGCGCAACTCGCGCCGCGACCTGAACAAGCTGGCCGACCAGGGCAAGAAGGACGGCGACCTGACGGAGGACGACAACCGCCAGCTCCACGACGAGATCCAAAAGCTGCTGAAGGACTCGGAAGGTCGCATCGACACGATCCTCGACAGGAAGACGAAGGAAGTCCTCGAGCTCTGATCCGGCGCTCGGCGGAGCGCTCGGCGGGGCGTCGGCGCGACCTCTGCCGTGCGCGCCGCGGGGCCTCTTCGGCGGCTCCAGGGGCCTCCGCTGCTTTCCTCGAAAAGCTCCGGCGCGCTCTTTTCCTGCGCAGTCCGTTTTGTATCCTGCGCAGCCCTCAGACGGCCGTGGAGCACCACGGCAGCACCTTTCGGGCTCGGGTCGACCTCCCGAGTCCTCAGTGGTGCGGGCCCAAGGCCCAGTCAGCGGGGACACCGCTCGCCGTTCGCGGCGAACCTCAGAACACGGGTGGGCGCGTAGCTCAGTTGGTAGAGCAACTGGCTTTTAACCAGTAGGTCCCAGGTTCGATCCCTGGCGCGCTCACCACTCG
>CAYGST010000233.1:0-7407 GCA_964352415.1 uncultured Planctomycetaceae bacterium
CCTCGACACCTGCCTCCTCCACGAAGACCGTCGTCACGATGAAGAAGATCAGGAGAATGAACACGCAGTCGATCAGCGGCGAGATGTCGATCTCGCTCTCGCCTTCATCCTTCGCAGCGGAGTCCTTGAAGCGTCCCATGGTGCTGTGTCAGGCGCTGGGGTTGGTCGAGTGCGCGAGCCGGGCGGCGCTCGCTGCGGAGGAGCTCGCGAGTCGTTCCCGCAGGCGGTCCGCGAGCGTCACGGCAGCTTCCTCGCGGGCGGCGACGAGCGTCTCCGCCTGCTTCTGCTCCTCGAGCTCGCGGAACAACCGCTGCGTCACCACCGAGTTCAGGTGGGCCAGGAACGCCTTGTAGCTCTGGTGGATTCGCACGAGCTGGTACTGGAAGAACAGCCCCGGCAGCGCGATCACCAGCCCGGTCTCGGTGGTGATGAGCGCCTCCGAGATGCCGGCGGCGATCATCTCCATCGTCTTGTCGCCGCCCGATCCGCTCGAGAGCGCGCCGAAGGTGGCCAGCATCCCCGTGACGGTCCCGAGCAGTCCGACGAGCGGCGCGCAGTTCACGCAGATCTTCATGACGAGGAGATCCCGCTCGAACGGAACGGTCTCCGTCATGCGCAGCTCCTCGAAGTAGATGTCGACCTCCTCGAGGGTGGTCGCAGCGGAGATGGAGTCCATCATCTCGCCGATCCGCCCGCGCCGCTCGAGCGGGTGGTCGATCCAGCGCCGCCAGGTGCGCTCGGGCACGGACTGGAAGCCCTTGCTGCGCAGACGGAAGTAGACGTTGAAGCCGACCGAGAACATCACCAGCGCGATGATCGCGATCGCGATCATCGCCCACCCGCCTTCGCCCCAGATCTTCTGGGCTTCGAGCCAGAGGTTCTGGAAGTAGTTGGCGACGTCGTAGAGGAGGCTGGTCATGGCGCTGCGCTCGTTGGGCTAGCTCTTCGGGCTTCCGTTGAAGTCGTCATTACCGGCCCGCGCCCCGACAGGACCGAGGATCTCGTTGAGGATCTCGGTCACCTGCGCGCGAACGATCTCGCGGTCCGGCGCGCTCGACGCCTTGGCCGGCACCTCGTACTCACGGTTGCCCGTGACCGCGCTGCGAACCGTGTTGCGCGTGCGCATCACCTGGTTCACGAAGGCGACCGCGGCCTTCTCCATCTGATCCGTGATGCCCTTCGCCTTGCGCGAGAGGAACGCGTGCAGCAACAGCGACGGGATGGCCACGATCAGGCCGAACTTCGTCGTGATGAGCGCCTCCGAGATGCCGCCAGACAGCGACTTGACGTCGCCCGAGCCGAACACAGTGATCAGCTTGAAGGTGTTGATGATGCCCGTCACCGTGCCGAGCAGGCCGAGCAGCGGGGCCGACGCCGCGCAGATCGCGATGAACGGCAGCATGCTCTGGAGGCGCAGCTTGGTGGTGAGCACCCGCTCGTACATCACCTCTTCGACCAGGTCCTGCGGCTCGTCGAGGTGCTCGACGCCGGCCGTCAGCATGCGCCCCACCGGCCCGCGGATGCGGCGCGCGTTGGCGTGGATCTTCTCCTGATCCTTCTCACCGACAGCGTTGAGGAGCTCGTTCACGCGCTTGCCGCTCGGCGTCGGCGTGAAGACCAGCACCAGCCACTTGTAGATCGCCACGAGCAGCGCGAGGCCCGCCATGACGAAGATCGGGATCATCACCGCGCCGCCCTTCTTGACGTGCTCGATGAAGGTCTCCTGCGTCTCCTCGACGAGGCGCGCGTTGCCGAGCGTCGGGTCGAGCGGGAAGAAGCCGCCGCCGTTCGTCGCGAGACCGGAGGCGGCCTCGTCGTCGGCGGGGAGCGCGAAGGGGATCGCAGCCGGCTGAAGCGAGCCGAGGCGCGCCTCCGCGGTCCCGACCACTTTGCCGTTGTCGGAGACGAAGATGGCGGCCGGACCGACGAGCACCGTCTGCCCCTTCTGGAGGAGTCCGCGCTGGTCGATCGCCCAGCTCTCGAAGCGCGCGCCCCCGAGGGTCTCGGCCACCCGGTCGAGCGCGACCGAGAGCAGGGCCGCCTGCGCCTCGAACACCTCGAGCTCGCTCAGGTTGGCGTTCTCGGGCGCCAGCTTGGCCGCCTCCAGCGGAGTCTCGTAGCGCGCCACCTCGGTGATGTGCAGTCGCGACTCGAAGCGGCGCTGGTACTCGATGAGCTGGTTGGAGATGTAGGCAGACTCGTCGCGTCGCGCCTTGATGTCGGTCTGCAGCTTGCTGAGATCCAGCGTGCGCGAGTCGAGCAGGCGCGTGGCCTTCTGGTACTCGTCGCGGACCTCGCTCAGCTCGCGCTGCAGGTCGGAGACCCGGCTCGAGAGCGGGATCGTCTGATTCTTGAGCTCTTCGCGGAGCTCCGACAGCTCCTCGAGGCTGGTCTCGAGCTCCTCGAACACGCGGTCGGCCGCGCGGTCGTAGGTCATCACGCTGGGTTCTTCCGTGGCCTCGGTGGGCGCAGCGGCGTCCTGGCCCGACTGCTGCGCCAGGCCCAACGACGTGGCGCAGAACAGGAGCGCGAGCGTGGGGATGATCAGGTTCTTCATGGTGTGTCCTCGCGCTCGCTCAGTCGATCTGGATGGGGAGCCTCACGTACTGCGCGATCTCCTTGTTCTTGAGGATGTCGATCGCCAGCGCGATGTCGGCGGCGGAGGCGTTCGCCTCCTTCCAGGTCCAGCCCTCGGGAGTCGAGGTCCCGACGCCGGCCGCGTCTCCGTTGTTCGTGACGTAGTAAGCGTGGCCCACGCCGACGTACATCACCGCGACCTCGGCGGTGGTGCCGTTCGGCAGCTGCTGCACCTCGCTCGTCAACGTGATCTCGCGGTTGAAGCGATCGACCTCGTTGAGGATGCCGATGATGCTGATGAAGCGCTCCGAAAGGCCGAGCTTCGTGCTCTCCGGGTCCTCGGGAATGCGCTGACTGAGCGACTTGACGCGGTCGAGGATCGGCTCGGGCATGCCGATCAGCAGCTCCTTGGTGCGCCCTTCGAGCAGCACGACCGTCTCGGCGTACTTCGCGGAGGCGGCCTTCAGCGCCTCGCTCTCCTCGAACAACTCGTCGCGCTCCTTGTCCGCTTCCGCGATGCTCGAATCGGCGTCTGCGGTGCGCTTGCGCAGCGACTCGATCTCGCGCTGGAGCAGGTCGATACGCGCCTCGAGCACCTCGCGACCGATCTCGAAGTCCCGCTTCTCCTGGCTGATCAGCTGGCGGGTCTGCACCCACTCCGTGATCGCCTGACGCGTGGAGTCCAGGTCTTCCTGCCCCCCCTGAGCCGAGGTGGCCTCGGAGGCCGCGAAGCCGATCGCGACAGCGGCGAGCGCCGCGCCGCAGACGGGCCCGATGCCGAGGAGTCGGCGTGCGTGTGTTCCAAGTTGAGGCTTCATGGCAAGGGGTCCCCCGTGGGGAGCTTCGTGGTGTGGTGTGCTAGAAGGTGAGGCGCGCGCCGATGCTCAGGGAGTAGTCGATGCCCCGCGTGAACGAGGTCCGCACCGCGTCGCCGTCGATGTACTCGGAGCGGTAGACCGTGTCGATCGACGGGTTGGTCAGGTTCCGCGCCCGGAAGGTGAGCGTGAGGTAGTCCCCCAGCGCCTGCTGCAGGCTGAAGTTCAGCGTGTCGAACTGCTTCGCGTAGACGCTCGGGACGAAGTTCCGATCCGCCTCGGCGTCGCTGACCGCCGCGCCGGAGACCAGCGTGTCGCCCTGCACGGTGTAGAAGAGCCCGAGCTGCGTGCGCGTCGGCGCGATGTCGTACGTGACGTACAGGTTGTAGAGGTGCTCCGGGGCGCCGGTCATGTCGCGCGTCTGGAGCGGCGCGTTGACCAGCGGATCGTTGAACGACGTGATCTCTTCGTCCGTCAGGGTCACGCGCGAGTCGATGAACGTAGCGTTCGCGCCGACATCCAGGCCTTCGAGCTCTTCGATGAACTCGCCGAGGCTCTGACGCGCCTCGAACTCGATGCCCTGCATGTACCCCTCGGGGTAGTTGACCGGGTACGTGAAGTTGAACTGCGTCGTTCGCTGGATGTACTCGATGGGGTCGTCGATGTCCTTGTAGAAGTAGGACACCGAGAGCAGGCTCCCCGAGTACGGGCGGTAGTCGAGGCGTAGGTCGTAGTTCCTGAGGCCGCTCGTCTGCAGGTCCGGGTTGCCGATGAAGATCGGACCACCGAGGAACTCCTGCTGAACGATGGGCGTGAGCTCCTTGAACGTCTGCCGCGCCAGCGTCTCGCTGTAGGAGGCGCGGATCGTGACCTCGTCGATCGGGTCGTAGTTGATCGCGAGCGACGGGAGGATGTCGTTCTGCTCGATGTCGACGTCCGCGTCGCCCGGCAGCAGCACCGTGGGGCTGCCCGTCGCCGGCGGGAACCAGACCGCGTCGACCTCGGGATCGTTGATCACGCTCAGCTGCGTGCGCTCGAAGCGCGCGCCGGTGATCACCCGCCACTCCTCGTTGAACGGCAGGTCCATCATCCCGTAGAGCGCGGTGATGTCCTGCTGGCCGTCGTAGTCGACGTCCTGGAGACCCTCGAAGATCGGGTGGTTCGGCTCGAAGGGGAACTGTGCCGACCAGAGCTCTTCGAACTCCCCGTTGAATGTGGTCTGGTCGCCGAAGTTGCTGAAGCTCTCCTGCGTGAACTCACGGTCGACCGAGTCGTCGAAGAAGCCGGCCTTGAGGTAGCCCTCGTTCCGGTTCCACTGCTCGAACGGCCACTTCATGTTCAAGGAGTACTGCGTGCTCTCCTCGTCGATGGTCTTCCAGATGCGCTGCAGGTTGCCGAGCGAGAAGGTCGCGGACGGTTTGAAGCCCGAGTGCGTCGGCGGGATGATGATGTCCGGGTTGCCGTCGTTGTCGAAGTCGATCTCCCTGCCGGGGCGCCAGACCGACGCGAACTGCCGCTTGTCGGGCTGATCGAGCTTGGCGAAGCTATTGGCGACGATCCAATCGAGCTCCATGTTCGAGAAGCGGAAGGTGTCGCCGAAGTTCGTCTCGCCGAACGGCAGCGCGTGCCGGCCGTTGAACTGGAGCGAGCCCGTCGTCCGCTCGGTGTACTCGAGGGTCTCGAAGCGCAGAAACGGCGACGCGTCGAGCGAGTCCCCGTGGCCCGGCGAGTTCTGGTCGCTCGGATCGTGGTCCGGGAAGTAGAAGTACTTGCCGCGCGTGTTCTCCGCGAGCGTCGCCTGGTCCTGCGCTGAGCGCGAGTACAGGTAGTTGATGCCGAGGAAGTGGTTCTCGCTCTCCAGCCCGATCAGACCGAGCCCACTCCACTGGATGGACTCGGTGCCCTGGGTCACGTCGAAGAGCGAGGTCGCGAAGTCGCCGCTCTCCGGGTTGCCGTTGTCCGGCTCACCCTGGTCGTACTGCGGCGTGAGCGGCCCCCCGGGCTCGTCGACCCAGAGGTTGTCGCTCTTGCCGCCCGTGAAGTAGGCCGCGTCGCTCTCATGGCTGAAGCTGGCGAAGACGCCGAGGTCCCAGTCGTCGTTCAGCTCCCAGGAGGAGCCTCCGCCGAACGCGAACTTGCCCTGGAACGGAGCGTTGCCCTCGCTGACACCGACGGCGCCGTCCCAGTTCTGGCCGAGGTTCTCGTACTGGATGCGCCGGCCGTCGTCACTCCCGAGGAAGTTGACGCCCCCGCCGTTGTAGGTCAGGAAGTCGTCGATGCCCGTGACCTGGGTGTTGTACTTCGTCTCGGCCTTCACGAAGAAGTTCGTCTCCTTCGGGATGCCCTTCAGGCGGACGTCCACGGCGCCGCCCGAGGCGTCGCCCTGCTGATCAGGCGTGAACGTCTTGCTGACCTGGATGCTCTCGATGACCGCCGCCGGGAACTGGTCCAGCTCCACGGCGCGCTTCTCCTCCACGGCCGAGGGCAGTCGAACGCCGTTCAGCAGCGAGGCGACGTATCTGTCGGGCAACCCGCGGATGACGGCCGTGTTGTCGTCCTTGACCGTCGCTCCCGCGACGAGCCGTAGCGCGCCCGCCGCGTCGCTCGCCCCGGCCTTGCTCATGAGGTCCGCCGAGACCGAGTCGAGCAGCGAGGGGCTCTCGAGCCGCAGCTCGAGCAGCGCGGCCTCGGAGCCGGTGCCGAGCCCAACCCCATCCTCGACGACGAACTCCTCCATGTCGGTGAAGTCGCCCGGCAGCCACATCTCGACCTCCGTCAGCTGACCGGCCTGAACCACGACGTCGGCACGAACTTGCCGGACATAGCCGTCCTTCGAGAACACCAGCGTGTAGGTGCCGGTCGGGACCTCGGGGAACACGTAGTTGCCCTGGTCGGTCGTCTGCACCTTCTGCTCGGTACGCAGGTTCAGGATCTCGACGCCCGACAGCGGACCATCGAAGTCCTTGTCATAGACGACGCCTCGGATGGAACCGACGTCTTGCGGCGCGGCCACGACGCTCGCGGTGGTCAACCACGTCGCCACGACCCAACGGATGTACGTCTTCCTGCTCAGCACGATCGGCCCAAAAAAGGAGGCGGTGTAGATGGAGGCGTTCCTTCACCGGGGAACCTCCGAACTCGAAGGCGCGGGACGTTAGGCGCGATCTGTGGGGATCGTGTGAAAGGACGCAGCGCTCCCTGTGAACGCTTGACCTCCGGGCGAGCCCGATTCTGTGAATCACGTCTCTAGACCCCGTGAACGGCCCTCGGACACCGGGGCGGCGCGCGTTCCCCCTCCTCTGCAGACGTGCGGGGCAGAGCTCGAGCCGATCTCGATCCTCCCCCGCCGCCAGGAGCGCGCGCCGCTCCGTCGTCTCGCCCGACTCCGCGCGACGTTCCCGACCCGGGACGAGTGAGTGCCCACGAATCGCCGACCCGACCGATCTTCACACGGCCTTCAAGAAGCGCCTGGTACGAAAGCGCGCCGGAGCCGACGCGCGCGCATCGACCCCGGCGCATCACCTGCGAGCGACTACCTCTCCTGACCCGGGAAGGTGATCGGCACCCGCATGCGGAAGGAGACCCGCTTCCCATCCTTCGTCCCGGGCTCGAAGCGCCAGCGCTCGACCGCCTCGACCGCCGCCTCGTCCTGGGCGGCCGCCTTCGGGTCGGGAGTCTGGACGCGCACCGAACGGGGCCGCCCGTCCTCGCCGACGATGAAGAGGACCTGCACGGTCCGTCCGGGAAGCTCGCGCAGTTCGGCCGTGAGCTTCGGCGAGGGCTGGTAGACGTTCCTCGGCTTCGCGTCGAGCTCGTCCACGCCCACCGGCGGCGCCGGGCGCTTGGCGACGAGCCACTCGAGCAGGGTCCGGAGCTCCAGCGACGGGGACGCCTTCAGGTTCCTGGCGACCCGTTCGATCGCAGCGTCGAGCTCGCCGTTCGCGAGGTGCCGCTCGACGGCGGCGCGGATCCCGGCGCTCCGCGAGACCGACTCGGGAGGCGAGAGATCCATGCC